>SKGU01000313.1 GCA_007117255.1 Natronohydrobacter sp.
CTATAACACGCGCTCGGAAGTCGATGCGCTGGTCGATGCATTGGAACTTTGCCACGATCTTTTTGCCTGAATCGGTGATTGCATCGCCCGACACAGGGCTTTATACGCAACCCATCGGCACCCATAGCTCAGCTGGATAGAGCGCTGCCCTCCGAAGGCAGAGGTCAGAGGTTCGAATCCTCTTGGGTGCGCCATTCCCCTCAACGAATGATACCGGTTTTCCGGCCTGATGAAGTGCAAGCGGATGGCCTTTCAGTGGCCATCCGTGCGCTGTGCATCAACTTACGCCCCGCGGCGCAATCGTTCCAGCAAATCGCGCGAGGGCTGGCCAGTGACGGGCAAGCCGCGCGCCTGTTGATAGGCCCGGATCGCAGCTTCGGAATTCGGTCCGATAACGCCGTCCGCGCCTTGAGTGTCGAACCCCGCGCGGGTCAGCAAGCGTTGAATTTCTTGACGGTCGCCAAGGCGCAACCCATTGCGATCAGGCTGGAAATTACCCTGAATCGGCCCGCGCCCGGCAATGCGGTCGGCCAGATGGCCAATGCCAATGGCATAGAATTCTGAATTGTTATAGCGCAGGATCACGCCGAAATTGCGGAAAACCAGAAAGGCTGGCCCGCGTGGCCCGTCGGGCAGGATCAGCGAGGCCGCGCCATGATCGGCCGGGCTGCGCCCATCCATATCGCGAATGCCAAGACCGGCCCATTCACTGACAGACCGCGTGATGCCGCGTCCCGCAAGGCTGGTATTGAACCCGTCCGGCAGGCGCACTTCCACGCCCCAGGGCCGCCCGCGCTGCCAGCCCATCCGCGACAGGTAATTTGCCGCCGATGCCAAGCCATCTGCCGGGTCATCTGACCAGATATCTCGCCGTCCGTTGCCCGTGAAATCCACGGCATATTCCTGATAGGTCGTCGGGATGAACTGTGTGTGTCCCATCGCGCCCGCCCAAGACCCGCGTAGGTTCTGCACGCTTGTATCGCCCCTTTGCAGGATACGCAGCGCGGCCAGAAGCTGCGATTCGAAGAACGCCCCGCGCCGTCCCTCGAAAGCCAGCGTTGCAGCGGCCGAAATGACGGGAATGTCGCCGCGTTCCGTGCCGTAGCGCGATTCCAGTCCCCAGACGGCTGTGACCACCTCGGCCTCGACCCCGTAGCGCTGTTCAATCGCGCGCAGCGTCGAGTTGTGACGCGCCAATGCGGCGCGCCCCCCGGCAAGGCGCTCATCCGAGACAGCGATGTTCAGGTAATCTTCCAGCGTGCGGGTGAATTCTGTCTGGCGGCGGTCGCGCGCGATGACATCAGGCAGGAAGCCTGCAGAATTCAGCGCCGGATCGACAATATTGGCCGGAATGCCCGCGCTGATCGCACGGCTCCGGAAGCCGGACTTCCAGCGATCAAAGTCAGGGTTGGGTTCCGGGCGCATCGTGGTTGTGCGCGCCGCAGGGGTGCTCATCGGAACTCCGCCGCCCATACAGGCAGAAAGCGACAGGGCCGATAGCCCAAGGATCGTGGATCGTCTGGATAGATACATGGCACTGCTCACCCTTTTTGGTGTTATGAAACAAGCGTAGCGCAACGGCAGGGTGATGTTAAGAACCCAACATCTATAATCGGCAACGATCCCCGCTGGGGGCTTGGTTTGGCGCTGGCATCTGACTAGCATGGCCAGTGTCTATGTATCTGAGGAGTACTCCCATGTGGCGTCCTGTTGCCGTTGTGCTGTGCCTTGCCTTGCCGGGCTGTGTTGCGGCGAATGTTGACGTATCGCCGCGCCCCGAAGCACGGCCAGAGGGCGCGCGCGAGGTTGCGCAGACAGGCAGTTTTGCCGACTGGATGGCAGGTTTTGCCACACGCGCCCGCGCAGCAGGGGTCCGCGAGGCGACACTCGCGCGCGCGCGTCCACATATCAACTATCTGCCCGACAGCATTGCGCTGGATCGTCGCCAGAGTGAATTCGGCGCGCGTGTGTGGGATTACATGGACAGTGCTGTGACCGCCGGGCGGATATCGCAGGGGCAGGCGGCGCTAAGGGCGCGTGCAAGCGTGTTGTCGCGGATTGAGGCCCGCTATGGGGTGCCGCCGGAAGTGGTCGTGGCCATATGGGGGATTGAAACATCCTACGGGGGCAATCGTGGCCGGGTCTCGACCCTGTCCACCTTGGCGACACTGGCCAAGGACGGGCGGCGTGGGGCGTTTTTCGAGGACCAGTTGATCGATGCGCTGAAGATCGTGCAAGCGGGAGATATCGCGCCACAAGACATGATCGGTTCTTGGGCGGGTGCTTTCGGACACACACAATTCATGCCGTCGAGCTATCTGAGCTATGCGGTGGATTTCACGGGAAACGGGCGGCGCGATGTCTGGGGTGATGATCCTGCAGATGCGCTGGCGTCGGCGGCGAATTATCTTGCACGGCGCGGCTGGGTGCGGGGCCAACCCTGGGCCATTGAGGTGATCCTGCCCGACGGTTTTGACCTCGGCCTGACGGGACAGCGCCAGAATGCGGATGCATGGGGCAGGACAGGGCTGCGCGCGGCCAGTGGGGCGATTGCGCCCGGCGCATCGCGGCTGATTCTGCCGGGTGGTGCGCAGGGTCCGGCCTTTCTGGCTTACGGCAATTACGATGTGCTGAAGGAATACAATATCTCGGACGCCTATGTCCTGGCGCTTGGCCATCTGTCAGACCGTCTGCGCGGGGCAGGGGCGTTGCGCGGGCAATGGCCGCGCGGAGACAGGGCGCTGTCACTTGCCGAACGTACAGACCTGCAACGCCGCCTGAATGCCATGGGCTATGACACAGCCGGGATAGATGGCCGCATAGGCCCGGCCACTGTGGCAGCCGTGCAGGCGTGGCAACGGGCGAACGGCTTGCCAGCTGATGGCTATATAAACGCCGATTTGCTGGTGCGGTTACGCCGCTGAGGTTCAGCGCTGTCGTTGTCTGCGCAAAATCTGCTCTGCGCGGCGGGATGGCCCTTTCCCCAGACTTTCACAGCATCGCGCGCGATCAATGCGGCCTCGACACGCGACAAGGCGTCCTGCGCGCGGCTGGCGTCACCCCCAACCGCGCGCAACTTGCGCTGCCAAAGCTTCAGTGCCGAATGCGCACTCCATGGCAAGGCCGCTTGCGTCAGCCATGCCCGCAACTCTGGTGGTAAGCGGTCATGCTGTGCCATCGGGCTTGCACGCCGTTTGCGCAATGTTGTGACAAGGTTCTTGGGCATAATACTCACGCGGCGGCACGTTGGCCCCAGCGCGGGAACGGATCAGCGAACCCGGCCCATGCGTCGGGGGTGAAGCTTTCTGCCGCAATCAGGCAGTCGTCAAGGGCAGCGGTCAGCGCGGTCTGATCCATACCTGCGCCGATAAAGACAAGCTCCTGACGGCGATCGCCCCACGGCTCGACCCAGTTTTCGCGCATCTTCGCCTGCGCTTCGGGATGGTCGGGCCAACGCTCGCGCGGGATCGCGGCCCACCAGCCCCCTAGCGGTGCGATGCTCGACAGTGCCCCGGCAAGCGAGAATTCGGCCACCCAATTGGGTCGTGTGGCCACCCAGAAATGTCCTTTTGCGCGGATTACACCGGGCAGATCGCCGTTGAGCAAGTCGTGGATTTTGGCGGGGTGGAAGGGGCGACGCGCGCGGTAGACGAAGCTGGAAACACCGTATTCTTCGGTTTCGGGCACATGATCGGCAAAACCATAGAGTTCTTTTGCCCAAAGCGGGTGTTCATGAGCGGTCTCGAAGTCAAACAGTCCAGTGTCGAAAATTCGGTCGGCATCGACGCGAGACTGATCTGTTTCGATCAACTGGGCGTCGGGGTTCAGCGCCTTGATGATCTTGCGCGCGGCATCCAGTCGTTCCGGTCCGGCGTCAGTGACTTTGTTCAGGATGATGACATCGGCAAATTCGATCTGCTCGGTCAGCAAGTTGACGAGGCTGCGTTCATCTTCTTCGCCCAGCGTTTCGCGCCGGTCGGACAGAAAATCATGGCTGGAGAAATCCTTGAGCAGATTGACCGCATCGACCACGGTGACCATCGTGTCCAGTCGGGCCACATCCATCAGGCTGTCACCAGCTTCGTCGCGAAACTCGAACGTGGCGGCCACGGGCAAAGGTTCTGAAATGCCCGTGGATTCGATCAGCAGATAGTCAAAACGCCCCTCAGCCGCCAGGCGCCGCACTTCTGCCAGAAGATCGTCGCGCAGAGTGCAGCAGATACAGCCATTCGACATTTCGACCAGCTTTTCCTCGCCGCGCTTCAGATCGACCCCGGCGTCGATCAGATCTGCGTCGATATTCACTTCGGACATGTCATTGACAATCACGGCAACACGGCGGCCCTCGCGATTGTTCAGGACGTGGTTGAGAAGCGTGGTCTTGCCCGCGCCCAGAAACCCGGAAAGGACAGTAACGGGCAGACGACGATCATGCTGCAGCATGGGAACACTCCATGTTATGTGATAATATCACATTTACGGAATGCAGATCGTCGTTGCAAGTGCGCGAACAGAAATCATGCGTATCAGTTGGTAGGGTGCGTGCTGAGCACGCACCCTACAGGATCGCTCAGGCCTTGCCTTTGTAGATATCGACCAGCTTCGCCAGCATCGCCAAAGCTTCATTCCGGTCGCGCTGAAAGCTGTTGCGTCCGATGATCGAGCCATTGCCGCCCCCGTCACGGATCGCACGGGCATCGTCATAAACAGAATCCGCGCCCTTCTTTGCGCCACCGGAAAACACGACGATACGGCGGCCATTGAAGCTAGATTGCATGCAATGCTTCACCCGTGCGGCCTGTGTGGCAATGTCGATCTTCTGGTCTTCATAGACCTTTTTCGCTTCCGGCAGCATCAGATGATCGGTCGAGAGTTTGATCTTGATGATATGCGCGCCGAGAAGTGCCGCAATCTGCGCGGCATAGGCGGCCACATCGATCGCCGTTTCACCATCCTTGGTGATGGCCTCTCCGCGCGGATAGGACCAGATCACTGTGGCGACACCTTTGGCAACCGCTTCTTCGCGCATCGCCGAGATTTCCTCGAACATATCCAGCGCACAATCACTGCCTGGATAGATGGTAAACCCGATTGCAGCACAGCCAAGCCGCAGCGCGTCATCCACCGACCCGGTAATGGCCTGATTCTTGCCTGCTGTTCCCGACATCAGCGAATTTGCGGAATTCACTTTCAGGATCGTCGGGATTTGTCCCGCATAGGTATCGGCCCCCGCCTCGATCATGCCAAGCGGTGCCGCATAGGCGTTCAGCCCGGCATCCAGCGCTAGTTGATAGTGGTAATGCGGGTCATAGGCGGCCGGGTTGGCGGCGAAGGTGCGCGCCGGTCCATGTTCAAACCCCTGGTCCACTGGCAGGATGATCATCTTGCCAGTTCCACCCAGCTTGCCCTGCATCAGCATGCGGCACAGATTCGCCTTCACGCCGGGGGTTTCACCTTCGTAATTGCCAAGGATTTTTTGAACGATGCGGGTTGCGCGCATGGGATGCTCCTGTCCGGTTTGAAATTTTCGGCAGGGTTAATCCGGGCATTGCGGCGAAACAATGAAATAGCGCGCAGCACTTGTGATGATTGCGCAAACAGCACCCTGCAACACCACAGAGCTGCTGGCAAAATAATTTCGGCGGGGATTGGAGCGGGTGAAGGGAATCGAACCCTCGTCTGGAGCTTGGGAAGCTCACGCTCTACCATTGAGCTACACCCGCATTGGCGCGACCCTTAGCGTGGTCACGCCGTACCGTCAAGCACTGGCTCAGAAGGGGATTTCGTCATCCATGTCGGCGGGGCCTGCCGGGGCAGACTTTCCGTAACTCGACGCATAACCCTGATCGCGGTCATATCCGCCGCCGCCACCAGCACCGCCGCTGCTGCCGCCCTCACCGCGCCCGTCCAGCATGGTCAATGTGCTGCCCATCCCGGCGACGACAACATCGGTTGAATAGCGATCCTGACCGCTCTGATCTTGCCATTTGCGGGTCTGAAGGGTGCCTTCTACATATACCTTCGAGCCTTTTTTCAGGTATTGTTCGGCCACGCGCACCAAACCATCACCGCGCAGAACGACATTGTGCCATTCGGTGCGTTCCTTGCGTTCGCCGCTGGCCTTGTCACGCCATTGCTCTGACGTGGCGATGCGCAGATTGCAGATCTTGCCCCCATCGGGGAATGTACGCACTTCCGGGTCGCGGCCCAGATTGCCAATGAGAATGACCTTGTTTACCGATCCTGCCATGTGGCCCCCTTGATCTTGTCTTGTGCTGCGTGACGAATCCGCCCGGCAATGTTCGCACGCTGTCACATATCAGCGCGGCAGGGTAAAGAAGTGATGAAAATGCGCAAGCATCTTGTCCTGCCCACCGATAACTGAGGGCTGGAAAAATGCGGGCGCAAGCGATATGCTCAAGCCAGATTACAAGGGACAGTTTGGAAAAATGCGCAGTGTTTTGGTATTGTGCGGAGCCATGATAGTGGCGCAGCCCCCGCAGGAAAGCGTCGCGCAGGGGCTTAGCCTGTCTGGTGGAGGCAGTGGGTCGCGACTGGACACAATGCGCGCCGCCGGGCGTGTCATCGATGGACGGTTGTCGCAGCAATATTCTGCTTCTGCACGGCTTCTGCCAAAGGCAAAAGACAAGGCGACAGTGCGTCAGGCGTCCATTCCAAACTATAACGGGGCCTATCGGGGCGAGTATCTGGAGCTGGCGCGCGCGGCGGCGCGCAGGCACGCGATCCCTGAAGACCTGTTTTTGCGTCTTGTGCATCAGGAAAGCCGCTGGAATCCGGGTGCTGTGTCCCACAAGGGAGCTATCGGTCTGGCGCAATTGATGCCGGGCACAGCCCAGATGCTGCGCGTCGATCCCGCAGACCCAAAGCAGAATCTGGATGGCGGCGCACGATATTTGCGCATGATGTACGACAAATTTGGCGACTGGATGCTGGCGCTTGCGGCCTATAATGCGGGCCCAGGTGCGGTTGAACGCCATAACGGGATCCCGCCTTTCCGTGAAACGCAGGATTATGTGCGCATTATTCTGGGCACCGGTTAAGCGATCAGGCTTGCACAGTTGCGCGGGCTTGCGCAAAGTCACGCTGCAACTGACAGACCGGAGGCTTGATGCTCGCGCCCAGACTGGACCTCGATTTCGTTCGCTCACATTTCCCCGCTTTCGCTGAACCCAGCTTACAAGGGCAGCGCTTTTTCGAGAATGCGGGCGGCTCATATACCTGCAAGCCCGTGATCGACCGGCTGATGCGCTACTATCACAGCCGCAAGGTGCAGCCCTATGGGGCATATCCGGCGTCACACCTTGCTGGCGCGGAAATGGATGAGGCGCGCACGCGGTTGAGTGCGATGATGGGGGTCGCGCCTGATGAGCTGAGCTTCGGCCCCTCGACAACGGCAAATACCTATGTTCTGGCGCAAGCCTTTGGCGAATGGCTGAAACCGGGTGATGCGATCATCGTCACCGATCAGGACCATGAGGCGAATTCCGGCCCGTGGCGGCGTCTGGCCGCACGCGGGATCGAGTTGCGTGAATGGACGATTGACCCGCTAACCGGGCATCTTGATCCAGAAAGCTTATGGACATTGGTGGACGACTCGGTACGGCTGGTCTGTTTTCCGCATTGCTCGAATGTCGTTGGTGAAATCAACCCGGTGGCCGAGATTTGCACGCGCCTGCGCGGGGCAGGGATTTATTCCTGTGTCGATGGCGTGTCCTACGCGCCGCATGGGCTGCCGGATGTGGGCACGTTGGGCGCGGATATCTATCTGTTTTCGGCCTATAAAACCTATGGGCCGCATCAGGGCCTGATGGTCATGCGCCGTGGCTTGGGTGAACTACTGCCCAATCAGGGGCATTATTTCAATGCCGACGCGTTGTATAAGCGGTTCACGCCCGCTGGCCCGGATCATGCGCAGATCGCGGCCTGTGCGGGGATGGCGGATTATATCGATGCGCTTCATGCGCATCATTTCGGGGCATCTGATGCAGACCCGGTATC
>SKGU01000002.1 GCA_007117255.1 Natronohydrobacter sp.
ACCTGTTCTGGCTGTTCGGCCACCCGGAAGTCTATATCATCTTCCTGCCCGCCGCAGGGGCCATGTCCACCATCATCCCCATTCTGTGCCGCACGCGCATTCTGGGCTATGGCGCAATCGTGGCCGCCATTCTGGGGCTGGTGTTTCTGTCCTTCGGCCTTTGGGTGCATCACATGTTCACTGTCGGCATCCCGCATATGGCACTTGCGTTTTTCTCGGCGGCATCCGTGCTCGTCGCCGTGCCCACAGCCGTGCAGATCTTCGCCTGGATCGGGACCATGTGGAAAGGCCGGCCAGAACTGCACCTGCCGATGTATCACATCCTTGGCTTCTTCCTGACCTTCGTGATGGGCGGGCTGACCGGCGTGATGCTGGCTATTGTGCCCTTCAACTGGCAGGCCCATGACACGGCCTTTGTGACCGCGCATCTGCATTATGTGCTGATCGGCGGCTTTGTCTTTCCGATGATGGCGGCCATCACCTACTGGATGCCGCTGATCACTGGCAAGGCACGCATCCGCGGGCTGGGCGAGGCGGCCTTCTGGGTCATCCTGATCGGCTTTCACGGCACGTTCTTCATCATGCATCTGACCGGGCTGATGGGCATGCCGCGCCGGATAGATGTCTATCCCGACAACCCCGAATGGATCTGGCTGAACCTGACATCCTCTGTCTTCAGCTTTATCCTGACAATCGGCTTTGCCATGTTCGCACTCGATATGCTGCTGCAGGCCACACTTGGACCCCGCACGCAGCGTGACCCATGGCGCGCGCCAACGCTCGACTGGGCCATGCCCCTGCCCGCCCCGAATTTCAACTTTGCATCGCTGCCCACGGCACAGCATCTCGACAGACCGGCGGGCGAGATCATGCTGGCCCTTGCGCGCGGGCAAGGAGCATTGCCCGGCGCACCACGCGCCCGGCGCGAGTTTCTGGTCACAACTGTGGGCACAGCGCAGCCGGATCATGTAGCGATCCTGCCGGGCAACACGGCCCTTCCGCTGATCCTGTCGGCCTCTATCGGGGTGTTCGTCCTTCTGATGCTGGCGGGTCTCTACACATTGGCAGGCGTGGCGCTGCTTCCGGTTGCCATCCTGATCTGGGTCTGGGTGCGCGCGCTTGCGCCAAGTGGCAGGCTGGACAATGTCACAGTTGCGCCGGATGTAACCCTGCCCGTGCATCACCATGCCCGACAAAGCCTCGGTCAAAGCGGTCTGGTGGCCTTCCTCGTGGCCAATGGCGCGCTCTTCGCCTCGCTGGTGTTCGGATTGGCCTTCCTGTCTGTTGTCACGCAAGGCCCAGCCGCACCCATGGCCATGATCGACACCGCGCGCGCGCTTTGGTCGATGGGCATTCTTGCCGGGGCACTTCTGGTGGGCATGGGAGCAGCACGCCTGCAAACCCCCGTAGGGGCCACATTCGGACTTTTGGCAAATATCGCAGCGCTTCTCGCACTGCTGGTCGGGATTGCGCCTGTGCTCGACCCACCTGACGCCCATGCCCGCGATGCCCTGCGCGCGGTCATGACAGGTTATATCGGCCTGCATGTCCTGACCGCCTGCACAATCGCGGCCTTTGTGCTGGACCAGCATCGCCGCGCCGAGATCACGGCACACGCGAAAGGCGCGTGGCCACATTGGCGGCTTTGGCAGGACTATACCACCGTCATCACGCTGATCACCCTGTTGGCGCTTGTCGCACAGGGGGCAGGATGAAGTGGCTGGGGCTGATACTTGCAGGCCCGACGCTATGGGCCATAACCTTTGTAACGGTCTACGCCCTGCATGGCTATGTATGCGCAGACGCAACCGGCCCCCAAGCCCTTGGCGCAGGCGCGCGCGCAGCCCTTGTGGGCGCTTGGATCACAGGGCTTGCGGCCTTCTGGCCATTGTCCCGCACCATGCCGAACGGGTCCGATTTATCGGCGCGGATCGCACATGCGGGTCTCTGGATCGGTCTGGTCGCGACAGCATTCACGCTGTTTCCCGTAGCTTTCGTAACCAGTTGCTGAACATAAAAAACCCCGCCTTGCACGAGGGAGCGGCAAGGCGGGGTTACAGGGAAAACGGGACACGACCATCCCACAGAGGAACACAAAGTTAACGCGTCACATTGCGCAAAGGTTCCGGGGCTCGGCGAAAAAAAATGCCACAACCTCGTTTTGTTGAAACTGATCCAGGCAACGCGCTGCCCGTGACCTTGCAGCGCACGGGTCGCTTCAATGCACAAAGGCCCTGCACACCGGCAGGGCCTTGTCAAAACAGGTTGGCATCACTCAGACGGGGTCGGTTCAATTTCAACGCTCGAAGGTGGCCCATCAGTGCCCAGATCCGTCGTTGTTCCTTCTGCAGGCAGCCCGGTCGGCCCATCAATCTGGGCGGCAGGTGCGTCATCCTGCAGCTGCGCGGGCGCGGCCTGATCGCTGGTTTCCTCGCCCGTCACAAGAACCCGTGACAGCATCCAGATCAGCAGCAACCCCGCCACAATGACAGCAAGGCTTATGCCCACCAAAGACGGTTTGTGGCGTTTGGTCTGTTTCTTGGTGTTGGTATCTGGTGCGCTCATGCTGGTTTCCTTTCCTTTCACTGACTGCGACCCATAAAAACAGATCGCGCAGGACTGAGGACTCAACGCATAGGCGGCCAGCATGGTTCCATTGTATCAGGCAGCACAGATCACAAATGCGGGCGCAAGATGCCCAAGACAGTGTTCTGTGCATGGTCAAGCCAACTCATGCGATTCAACTCTGCGACCGTGACCTGACGCGCGCGGGCCAGATCACCTTCGAAAACCCGGATCTGGTGGCGCACAAATTCGCCGTCATAGACATTCAGATTGGCTTCATCATTCAGACGAAAAGAGCGCTCGTCAAAATTGGCGGACCCAACAGAAGCCCAGCATTCATCCACCAGAATCAGCTTGGCATGCAGAAAAGTCGGCGAGAACTCATGAATGCGTATTCCCGCCTCCAGCAAATCACGCCAGGACAGGCGCGAGACACGGCGCACCAGCCAACTGTCCGTATGCTTGCCCGCCAGCAGCAAATCCACCTCGACGCCCCGCGCGCGCGCTGCCAGAAGCTGCGCAATCGCCACTTTGTCGGGCACGAAATAGGGCGTCGAAATGCGGATATGCCGGCTCGCCGAAGCAAGGGCCGTCATCAGCATCAGATGAATTTCATTGCGACTGCCCGTGTTGCTTTTGATCATCTGCACCTGCATCGATCCGACCGGTGCCAGCGAAGGAAAGAAATCCGGGCCACGCAACAGCTCGCCACTGGCCTCGACCCAGTTATGGGCAAAAGCATTTTGCATCAGTGTCACAACCGGCCCGCGTACACGGTAATGCGTGTCGCGCCATTCCGACGGGTCGCGCGCCTGTCCTCGCCACTGATCAGCAATCCCGACCCCGCCAGTAAATCCGGTCTTCCCATCAACAACAAGGATCTTGCGATGCGTGCGGTTGTTCAGACGGCTGAGCGTGCGCGGTCGCATGGGCCGGAACATGCGTAATTCGATGCCGCCTTCATGCATCCGGTCAAGCAACGCATCCGCCATCGGCAGACTGCCGATCCAGTCAATCAGCACTTTCACCCGCACCCCAGCCTGAGCACGCGCAATAAGGGCATCGCAAAACCTGTCGGCAATCTCACCATTCCAGTAGATATAGGTCTCGAACGTTACCGACCGCTGCGCTCCATTGATCTCGCGCAACATCGCGTCGAAAATCTCATCGCCATTCAGCAGCGTGTCAATCTGATTGCCCGCAACAATCGGACTGCCGAACAGGCCCGCCATGTCACGGGCGAATTGCGGGTCATCCGGCGGCGCGCTTTCGGGAAGCGCAGCGCGCAATTCGCGCCGGTATGGCAAAAGAGCGATAAGCAGGAACCAGAACAGAAGCAGCCCCACCACCGCCGCCGCCACGGCGCGCAGCTTGCGCCGAAAGCGATGAGGCAGAAAACGCATGAAACCCATCTCCAAAGAAGGAATAAACTGATAACGCGCAGTCCCCTGTCAGGTTCCGGACAGATATGCGGAACCCATTGCCGGACCACAGGTTAGTCTATTGCAGCCATTCGCCCGAACCTTGGGAAAGTCAATGTCGTCACATCCGAACTCCGGGCAGGGTCTGTCCCGTCAAGCCTTCTCGCATACCCCCCGCGCAGTTCTGGTGGGTATCTTCCTGATCCTTCTGGTCGCGGCAGTACAACAGGCACGATCATTTCTGATGCCTGTTTTCTTCGCATTGCTGCTCTTCTTCGTACTGATGCCTGTGCATCGCCGGTTGGAACGCTTGGGCTTCAACGGGCAATTCGTCGCTGCGGTGGTGGTGTTTGGCCTGCTGATCGGGCTGGGCGCGATTGGGGGCATGTTGGCCGGTCCGGTACGACAGGTCACAGCCAATCTACCGGATATCGTGGAGAACATTTCCACGCGCCTTGCCGCCGCCCGCGATGCCGTGATGGCGATGGTGCAAAGTCTGCGACCGGGCGATCAAAGCGATATTCCCAGCCTGCGCCCGCCCCTGCCAGAGAACGGAACCGAGGCCGAAACCGACGCAGCCCCGGAAATGGCTTTCCTCATGGACAATGCCAGCGACATACTGATCTACTTGGTCGAAGCGCCTGCCATGGTCGCGCAGCTGGTCTTTGCGCTTGTGCTGCTGTTCTTCCTGCTGTCGTCCAACCGGCTGATCTACCGCAAGATCGTCCAGTTCTCTGGGACGTTCCCGTCCAAACGGGCGGCCATCACCACATTGCGCGAAACAGAATCCAAGCTTTGCGGCTATCTGGGCACGATCACATTGATCAATGCCGGACTGGGGCTGTGCATCGGCCTCGCGCTCTGGGCGCTTGGCATGCCTGTGCCACTTCTGTTCGGAATGCTGGCGTTTCTGTTCAATTTCATCCCGTATCTGGGCGCAATCATGGGCGTCATCCTGTCCACGGTTGTCGCACTCTTGTGGTTTGACACCATCGGCGCGGTTCTGGCGGTCGGCCTGACCTACCTGCTGCTGACCACCATTGAAGGCCAGCTTGTCACGCCCAGCCTGCTGGCACATCGATTGCGCATGAATGCAGTGCCGGTATTCCTGTCAGTGGCGTTCTGGGCATGGATGTGGGGGTTCATGGGCATGCTGATCGCAGTGCCCTTGCTGGTGGCACTGCGCATCATTGCAGAACAATCACCGCCCTTGCATGGCATTGCACATTTCCTCTCGGCGGACTGATACGATTGCATTCAGATGCTCGCCGCCAAAGGGTCCAGGGATGCTGGTGAAATACGGGCATGAAGGGCGCGCAATTCTTCCTTGTCTGCGTTCAGCACCAACGCCGCCTCTGCGCGCGCCAGCGCATGCCCGCTTTCCTGATCTGCGGCATGACCCCAGATGGCGGGCGAAATCCGCGACAGGTCATAGAGAACAGACTGCAAAACGTGATGCACTTCAACCAATGCAGCCCCATCCCGTGCGATGGGGCGCATCAGATCACTCAACAACTCGGCGGCCTGTATCGGCGGCATCCAGAGCCGGTCATTGCGGGGATCGGCCGCAATCGGGCTATCCCACACCGAAAGTACCCGCAGAGCGCGGCGCAACACATCAATCGCAGTGCCAGGATCATTCACTGCCGGCGACAGTGATCGTGACGCAGTTTCCGCCATGACAATCAAGCCGAATTGCGGGTCTTGACGGAATGTGCGCATCGCCCCAAGCGTGACGCACCACACCACGGCCTTTGATAACTCCGGGTCAAGCTTTGTATCGGAATACAGAACAGGGCGGGCCTTGCTGGCAAACTGCCCCGGTCTGCGATTGATATACAAACGCAGGTCATGCGCTTGCGCAATCTTCTGCATCTCGCTCACATCGATATGCTGCACATAGCCAGCCGTAGTGGCAAATACCGGATAAGCACGCGCGGCGTCGGGCACCGCGGTCAGGGCATGACATTCCAGAAAGGGCAGCTTGCATCGGCGCGCCAGCGCATCGCACGCGGCTTTTTCAACCTGGTCAAGCGTATCAGGGATACGCCCGAAGGTGCGCAGCCTGTTCACCCAGCGGATGAAAGCAACATAGATCATGACAATGACCAGAACCGTCATACCCAGCAGGATGATCCGTCCGCCATTGTCATAAACACCGATCTGCAATGCGATGATTCCAACCAACGCAAACACAAACGCCCCCAGAAAGGTGGCAAGCGCAGTCTTTGAAACCCGGTCTTCCAGCAACAGCGCACTGGCACGCGGCGTTGCACCCTCTGCAGCACCGCGAATGGCATTGGCCATGATTCCCAGTGAAAACGTGGCAACAGTGAGCATGGAGGTTGCGACAATGCTCAGAACTGTTTCAACAGCGTCGGCGCCAAGCTGGAATGCAAGCTCTTCGGGAATAAATGGCCCGATCACAATCGCAATCAGTGCTGTCACGACGGACAGCACGGAAAACGCCGAAACCGTGATCCAGATTTGCGATCCAAGCTGGCGCAGACGAAACAGGAAAGTCGAGTCAGGATGCGCCATCTGTCACCGGTAATGCAGGTTAATCGCGTGTCTTGCGAAGTTTCATAAAGGTATCAAACCCTGCAAGAAAGGCTTCAAACAACGGGGGCCGTTCACCCGGCGCTGTGGCGCGTTTGGGGTGTGACCCATAACGGCTGGCCAACTCGGCTTTCAGCGCTGCATCAAAGGGCATGATACTGGGGCGCTGCGATGCGCTCGCAATCAGCAATACCCCAAGCGCGGCAATGAAATAGAACCCGCCGCATATCAGTGAGGCCAGAACAGGAGAGAATTCCACCGCCAGATAGGCCCAGACCGCAGCAGTCAAGAAGCCCAGACTGACGCATAGCAGCGCCGCACCAAGCGCAAACTGGCCAGTGCGGCGCGCGCGCCACTGTGCGCGCATTTGAATTTGTCGGATATATTGCTCCATCAGCGCCGCGACATGCCCAGTGCCAGAAGAAACCCGGCTGCCGCCGCAATGCCCATCGCAAGTGCCGGACGTTCGCGGGAGAATCTGTCAGCCTGCGCGATCACATCTTCAGATTGATCTGCCACATCATTCAAAATACCGCTGGCGTTGCGCATTGCGCGCTTGCCTTCCTTGCGCAAAGCCTCAGACCCGGCGCGTGCTGAACTTTCACCCAATTCTGCAACCCGCCCCGACAGCTTCGTCAGTTCGGCGCGCAATTGATCCAGATTGTCCAGCATGTCATTAAACGCATCACTGGCATCGGCCGAGTCGGCCTTTTCCTTGATTTCTTCTTCGGCTTTTTTCAAAGGTTGACGTGCCATAATTCCTCCGGGAAAGCGGCACCCTTTCGGGTGCCGTATCTGTTAAGTTTCAAAATCAATGCGTTGTCAGACTTTCTCAAGCCAGTCATTGACTTGCTTTTCGGCCTCTTCCTTCGCAACGCCATATTTTTCCTGAATTTTTCCGATCAGCTTGTCGCGGTTGCCTTCGGCTTCCATCAGATCGTCATCAGTCAGCTTGCCCCAGTTTGCCTTGGCCGAACCAGTCATCTGCGTCCACTTACCTTTGATTTCATCCCAGTTCATTGTGTTACTCCTTGAGTTTGCGATTGCAGATGAAACGTGGTGACCCTCATTTGGTTCCACAATCTCGCAACGCGGCGGTTTTACTGCTGATATCGCCAATAACCGCCGCCCTAACGTCAACTGGGTTATGTCCAATAAAATTGCATTTTCGGACATAGCGAAAAAGCACACTCTCCTCCATAAGCGCAAGCCCCGGATCAGACAGAGCACCGCGCAAATCCTGCCCAAATCGCGAAAACACTTGCGCGACTCTGTCTGTTTGGGCAATAGTCACGGAAAAGCACGGTCAAACGACTAATTCCGTGAACACGCCAAACGGCAAGAGGGCACATGAGCAGACCCCAGACGCTTGAGGATCTCAACGCGGTTATCCGTCAGCAT
>SKGU01000124.1 GCA_007117255.1 Natronohydrobacter sp.
CAGGCCGGGGACCGCGCGCCAACTGTGGCGCTGGTCCATGACCGGCCCGGTGCTGATCTGGCGCAGGCGCTGGCGTCTCATGGGATCATGGCAGGCGGCGGTAGTTTTTACGCCAATCGCGCGCTGGAGGGGCAGGGCGTGGACCCGGCCCACGGTGTGTTGCGCCTGTCTTTTGTGCATTATACTGCGCCCGATGACCTTGACCATCTGATCACTGCGCTAGATCGCGTGTTGTAGAACTGATCAAGGCCACGGATTTTGACGGACACATCCCCTATTCTGCTGTGGTTCCGCCGCGATCTGCGGCTTGGCGATCATCCCGCGCTGTCTGACGCGGCTGCGAGCGGTCGGCCTGTTCTGGCAGTGTTTATCCTTGATGAGGTGGTCGAGGGACTGGGCGCTGCGCCCAAATGGCGATTGGGGCTTGGCGTCGAGAGCTTTGCAAGGCGCCTGCAAGAGATCGGCGCGCGATTGATCCTGCGGCGTGGTCCTGCGCTGGAGGTCTTGCAAACCCTGATCCGTGAGACGGGTGCAAGCTCCGTCTGGTGGACGCGCCAATATGACCCCGACCAGATTGCACGCGACAAATCCGTGAAATCCGCCCTGTCAGAGAATGGCATCGATGCACGCAGTTTTCCCGGTCATCTGCTGTTCGAGCCCTGGCAGGTAGAGACCGGGCAGGGCAAATTCTATCAGGTATACACCCCGTTTTGGAAAGCCGTGCGCGGGCGTGATGTGGCACCGCGTCTGTCCGCACCAACGCAGCTCAATGCGCCGGAAGGCTGGCCTGACAGCGATGACCTGTCTGATTGGCAGATGGGCCGCGCGATGGATCGCGGGGCAGATGTCGTGCGCCCATATCTGCATATCGGGGAAGTGGCCGCGCAACAGCGCCTGGCCAGCTTCATACGTCACAATGTGCAAGGCTATGGCACGGATCGTGACAGGCTTGATCTGGATGGCACATCCGGGCTGTCAGAAAACCTGACTTACGGCGAAATCAGCCCGCTCGCGCTATGGGACGCAGGCCAGCGCGCATTGGCAGACGGCAAAGCGGGGGCAGAGACCTTTCTGAAAGAAGTGGTCTGGCGCGAATTTGCCTATCACCTGATTTATCACACGCCGCATATCACCTCGAAAAGCTGGCGCGATGGCTGGGATGATTTCGGCTGGCATAGTGAGACCGCAGACACATTGCGCTGGAAGCAGGGGCGCACCGGGATCGAGGTTGTTGATGCCGCGATGCGTGAGATGTATGTCACAGGTCGCATGCATAACCGCGCGCGCATGCTGGTCGGATCGTATCTGACCAAGCATATGCTGACACATTGGCGCGTGGGGATGGACTGGTTTGCAGACTGTCTGGTAGACTGGGATCCTGCGGCAAATGCGATGGGCTGGCAATGGGTGGCAGGTTCCGGCCCTGATGCGTCGCCCTATTTTCGTATCTTCAATCCGGATACTCAGGCAGAAAAGTTTGATCCGCACCGTGTTTATCGCAAGCATTGGTTGGCAGAACTCTCGAAGACGCCGCCGGACACCGCCTTGCAACTTTTTCGCACCTGCCCGCGTAGCTGGAATATGACGCCGGACCAAAACTACCCCGCTCCGCTGGTCGATCTGACCCAAGGGCGCAACCGGGCACTTGCTGCCTACGAAAACCACAAAAACGGGCTGGCAAAGCCCTGACAGGGACGACACGACGATGACAGACATGGCCTTTTCACCCACAACTGCCAGTGGCATCCTGACGACAATCACCGGGCAGAATGCCTTGCCGCGCTATTTCGCAGCCGCTTTTGCGCGCGCCGAACGGCTGAACAAGGGGCGTCTGGATGTCATCTTGCCGGATGGACGGCGGTTCAGGGCGCAGGGTGATGCACCCGGTCACATGGCCGAATTGCATGTGCATGACGCAGACCTGTTTGCCCGTCTGATCCGCGAAGGTGATGTCGGATTTGCGGAATCCTACATGGAGGGCGGTTGGTCAACGCCCGATCTGCAAGCTTTCATGGACCTGGTGAATGACGATAACCCGTCCGTTTATGACGAGGCCGTGGGCATGCGCCTTGTGCGCGCGCTGGAACGGTTGCGCCACATGTTGCGGGCAAACTCTAAAGCGCAGGCCCGCAAGAATATCTCTTACCATTACGATTTGGGCAATGACTTCTACAGCCTGTGGTTAGATGACAGCATGACCTATTCTTCGGCGCTGTTCGCCACAGGACATGAAAGTCTGGAAGCCGCGCAGGAAGCGAAATATGCGGCCATGGTTGATCGGATGGGTGTGAAACCTGGGGATCATGTGCTTGAAATCGGCTGTGGATGGGGCGGATTTGCAGAATATGCTGCCGCAAAACGGGGTTTGCGCGTTACAGGTCTGACCATCTCGCAAGCGCAACATGATTTTGCAGTTAAGCGCATGGCCCGTCTGGGCCTGTCAGACCTGGTCGAGATCCGCATGCAGGATTACCGCGACACGGATGGGCAGTTTGACGGTATCGCTTCGATCGAGATGTTCGAAGCCGTGGGCGAAAAATACTGGCCGCGCTATTTCCGAGCGGTGCGCGAGCGGCTTAAACCGGGTGCGAAAGCCGTCATACAGATTATCATGGTCCCGGATAAGCGCTTTGATTTCTACCGAAAACATGTTGATTTCATACAGAAATATATCTTTCCCGGTGGTATGCTTGGGGCACCTTCACCTGTGCGCCGCGTAGCTGAAGGCCAAGGTCTGCAGTTCATCGAAACACATGACTTCGGGCAGAGTTACAGCGAAACCCTGCGTCGTTGGAATGCAAACTTTCAGGCGCAGTGGCCGCAGATTGCAGCTTTGGGATATGACACGCGGTTCAAACGAATGTGGGAATTCTACCTCACGTCTTGCGCCGGGGCCTTTGCAAGCGGGACATGCGATGTGACACAGCTTGTGGTGCAAAATCGCAGCGCAAGCTGACACAGTAACACAGTATGGTCCGCCAGCGGATTGCGTGCAGTTATGATCACGTCTAGTCTGATAAGGTCGATTTCACCGCACCAGCCCTGAGCGCCATCATGCCCACACTGACACGTCTTGCCGCCATGGCCCTGTTCGGTGCCCTGACCTTCTATATCGGCACGCGCTATCAGCTTTTGTTCGAGGAGCCGCCCGAATCTTTCGGGGCAAACCTGTTCCTTGCCTTGGTTGCATCCTTCATTGGCTGGTCCTTTGTCGGGGTCAGGATCGGCGCATCATATGTTCAGGCGTTTTCCGTGGTTATTCAGGGCTATATTGCGACCCTTCTGTTGGCTCTGTTTCTCTACGGGTTTTATGATGCATTCACGCAAGGATATGCGATGCGCTACAAGGATCTGGGCGAGGCCGTAGACGGGGTGTTTGGTGCGGCGATTGATCATCTTCAAAGGATGATGGATCAGGATTTCCTGATCTTGCTTCTGATCGTGGCACTTGTGCTCACTTTCCTTCTGACCACCATTTTCCGCCTCGCTGAAGCACGACGGCTCGACCTCTGATGCCGCGCGTATTTTTGTACGGCCCGTGGGCCGATCCGCTGGTTTGGATGCGGATCACCGGGGCGGGGGGCGTTGCTGACAATGCTATTCTGCCCGGCCATATCTTGAGAAACAATGCGGATGAGGACTTGCCGCAGATCGCAGAACAGTCTGGCTGCGCGGTTGAAGGCGTTGTTGTTGATCTCGATGAACCGGCGGCTGCGCGGCTGTCCAGCCTTCAGGCGGCCTTTGACGTGCAGGCTGTGTCCCGCACGGTCATTGTTGACGGCGCATCATTTGCAGCACAGACTTTCGTACCGTACGCCTTGCCAGACGGGCCTGAGTGGCATGCCACAGACTGGACTGCGACAAAAGCTGCAGTGGTGCGTGATGCTTTATGCGAGCTTGCCGGGCTTGCGGCCACTCATCCGCCTGAGGCGTTGCGCGCGCGTTGGCCTTTGGCGTTGTCTTATGCCGCATCATATTTGCGCGGGCAGGCAGAGACTGCGCCGGCGGCCCTTCGGCGGGATTGGGGGCCTGCCGATGTGAAGCCAGAGCGCCAAGGTCAGCCCTATGCCTGGTTTTTTGCCGTGCGTGAAGATGATCTGCGCTTTCGTCAGTTCGATGGCAGCGTTTCGCAACAGGTGCGTCGTGCGGCCTTTCTGATGAGCGATGCCGTGACGGTTCTGCCTTATGATCCGGTGCGCGACCGTGTGCTGGTGATCGAACAGTTCCGCTATGGAACATGGCTGCGCGGGGCGCGTAACCCATGGTTGCTGGAACCGATCGCGGGCCGTGTTGACCCGTTCGAGACGCCGGAAAACGCAGTCCTGCGCGAGGCCTTTGAAGAAGCGCGCCTAAGCCTGCAAGAAGACAGCCTGCATGCTGTGGGCCATGTCTATCCCTCGCCCGGTGCTGTGACAGAATTTTTGTATCAGTATGTGGCCATATGCGATCTGCCCGACGGCTCCGAAGGTGTCGCGGGACTGGACAGCGAGGCAGAAAATATCCGTAGTCATCTGATCAGTTTCGACCAGTTAATGACGCTTGTGGACACGGGCGAGGTTCAGAACGGTCCGCTTGCGTTGGCAGCGTGGTGGCTGGCGGCGCATCGGGCGAAGCTTCGGGACATGCGTTAGTATATTTTCACTGGGTCACAACCACATGTGCCCATGCCTGCCTGCCGGATTTGCCTGCCTTGGTTGCTTTCCGGGCGCATTGTTGTCCAGTGCCATCCGTGTGCGGGCACGTCGTCAGGACCAGTCGTTCAGGACCAGTCGTTGAGGGGCGGGCCTGTTCTATTCCATCTGCTCTGGACAGAACTGCAACCTGCCATTCCCAGCGCGGCTGACGCGCCATCTGGCTTGTGGGGCCATGCGGGCGCGCAGGCGGCGCAATATCCAGTGCGGCTGAATCGGATGGCCACGATACGGCGCAGGATTTGGGCCGGGGGGGGAGCAGGGCGCAAGATTCCAGCGGCTTTCCACCCCTGGTGAGCCACCGTCGCCCGGCGTCAGAACCAGCGCCAGAAGCCCGGCGTCACGCTTGCGCGTCCGGCGTCGCGCCAGCCCGGATTCTGCCGCCAGATGCAAACGGCGCAGCGGTGTCAGAGCAGGGGCGGCGGGCAGCTCCACTACCGCTACGGCCACCGCCCCGGAACGCAGCGCTTCTTCCATGCACCCCAGCGCTTCGGCTTCGCGCGCGGCGTCCAGCATGATCAACCCTTCCGGGCTGATCCAGTCGCCAAGACCCTGCGGATGCAGCCGGTCCGGCGACCAGCGCGGCCGTATCCACAAAACGGGGGCGCCCTGCGGGGCCTGAGCGATAGTCCAGACGGCCAGCAAGCGTCGCGCAGTCCCGCAAAATTCATGTGCACGCCCTGGTTGCAGGCGCAGGATCGCATCCAGTTCGGATATATCTGGAATTTGGGGCAGGGGTGTTAGCTGGGTCATGATGGGTGTTCTCTATTTGTTCAAAATTAGCAACTCTATGCCAATTGGGCAAGCATTTCGCGCGACATCAGAAAACCGGGTGCTATGGCAAGACGTCTCTGCTAAGCCTGATCAAAATGACTGTTGCGAAAGGACAAGCCCCATGCGCATTCCTCTGATCTGTGCAAGTCTGCTGGCGCTGGCCGCGTGCCAGCAAGGCACCCCATCGACCGACAGACCACCTTCTGACATGCAGGGTGAGTGCATCGCGCCAAGTCTTCAGACATTGGTCGGCCAGAACAGATCTGCTCTGGACAGCCAGGACCTGCCCTCTGCGACGCGTATTGTTGGCCCCGGCATGGCAATGACAATGGATTACCGCGCTGACCGCCTGAACATCGAATATGACCGGAACGATATAATCGTCCGAATCTATTGCGGATGACCGCCGCCACTTTCCCTGCGCGCAAAACAGGTTAGGCTATACAGGACAGTGAAGATTCGAAAGGCGACCTATGCGCAAGACCAAGCTCGGACATTCAGACCTGATGGTGTCAGATTACTGTCTGGGGACCATGACATACGGCACCCAGACGAGTGAGCATGACGCCCACCGTCAGCTTGACATGGCGATGGATGCCGGGATCAATTTTCTTGACGCGGCAGAAATGTATCCGGTCAACCCTGTGCGTCTGGAAACAGCAGGCCGCACTGAAGAAATTATCGGCACCTGGATCGCAGCGCACAGACCGCGTGATATGGTGATTGCGACCAAGATCACAGGGGCTGGGTCGAACGCAGTGCAGGGCGGCCCGCCGATTTCCGCCGACCGGATGCGTGAGGCTGTGGAAGGCTCGCTAAGACGTCTTCAGGTCGAATGCATCGATATCTATCAATTGCACTGGCCCAATCGCGGCTCTTATCATTTCCGCAAGGCTTGGGCTTTTGATCCCTCAACCCAGTCCCGTGCCGAGACCATCAGGCATATGCGCGAAATCCTGACTTGCGCGCAGGAGTTGATCGTCGAAGGCAAGATACGCCATATCGCGCTGTCGAACGAAAGCGCCTGGGGGTTGGCGACATGGCTGCATCTGGCCGAAACCGAAGGCTTGCCACGCATGCTTTCGGTGCAGAATGAATATTCGCTGCTGTGTCGGAATTTCGATCTGGATATGGCCGAAGCCTGCTGGAACGAGAATGTGCCGCTACTGGCTTTCTCGCCGCTGGCTGCCGGGATTCTGACGGGTAAATATGCGGGCAATGTCATCCCCGATGGCTCGCGCCGCAGCTATACACCCGATCTGGGCGGGCGTATCACCGGCCGCGTATTCGAGGCCGTATCAGGCTATCTGGCGATCGCGCATGAATTCGGGATCGACCCGGTGCATATGGCCGTGCAATGGACCCTGACGCGCCCCACGCCCACCTTGCCGATCATTGGGGCGACGACACCAGATCAACTGGCCCATATCATTGCAGGCAGTACTGTCAGCATCCCCGATGACATGAAATCCGCGATTGACCAGTTGAACCGCGCCATGCCGATGGTGTTCTGAAACAGCTCCACCCCAACGCAGCCCTATTCAGGAGGCCGGATGCTACCCATCGGGATATCTGCAATTCTGTTCGACAAGGACGGCACGCTGTTTGATTTTACCGCCAGTTGGTCGGGCTGGGCAGATGCTTTGCTTGACGAGCTGTCATGTGGTGACAGAGCGCTAAAATCCATGTTGGCGGATGCGATCAGCTTTGATCTGCGTCGGGGCGGATTTGATCCGTCATCACCCGTGATCGCCGGCACTTTGGATGAGGCCGCAGAGCTGCTTTTGCCGCACCTGCCGGACATGCGGTCGCAAACCCTGATCACGTTGCTGCTGGAACGCTCGATCGAAGCTGAAATGGTCGCTCCCGTGCCGCTGGCCCCGTTGCTTGATGCGCTATTGGCGCGCGGGTTAGTGCTGGGTGTTGCCACGAATGATGGCGAAGCGCCGGCGCGGGCACATCTGGACCGCGCAGGCGTTCGCAACCGTTTTGCACATGTGCTGGGCTATGACAGCGGCTACACCCCGAAACCGGCGCCCGATATGCTGCTGGGTTTTGCCAGTCTTGCGGGACTGGCCCCCAGTGCGGTTGTCATGGTGGGCGACAGCACGCATGATCTGATCGCAGGGCGCGCAGCGGGCATGCCCACTGTGGGCGTTCTGACCGGGCTTGCGGTGCATGACGACCTGGCCCCCTATGCAGATGTCATCGTGCCGCATATCGGGCATCTGAGCGAACTTCTCGCACCGCGCTGAGGCATGCGGCAAGCGTTGCATTGGCACGCTGCCGCTCAGGTGGCCGTATCCAGCCAGATCGTGACAGGGCCGTCATTGACCAGATGCACGGCCATTTCTGCCCCGAATTGACCGGTCTCGACCGTGACGCCCAAAGCGCGCAGGCTGTCCGCGAAATGCTCATAAAGCGCCTGACCCAGATCAGGGGCGGCGGCAGTCGAGAAGCCAGGGCGATTGCCACTGCGCGTATCGGCGGCCAGCGTGAACTGGCTGACCACAAGCGCCGCGCCGCCGGTATCTTTCAGTGCAAGGTTCATCTTGCCCTGATCGTCCCTAAAAATGCGCAGCTTGTGGATCTTGCGGGCCAGCGCCCCCGCCTCGGCCTGTGTGTCACCCTGCATCGCACAGACCAGGATCATCAGCCCCGGCCCGCATTGGCCGATCACATCCCCCGCCACCTCGACCCGTGCCTGCGTGACACGCTGTACCAGTGCACGCATCAGATCTCGCGCGCCCAGGGCGGGTTTGCACCTGCGCGCGACACAGTCACAGCCGCCGCTTTTGTGCCCAGAGCAAGCGCCTTGTGCAAATCAAGGTCAGAAAGCGCAGTGATTCCGGCCTTACTCAACGCGCCTGCATGTGCCAGGCCAGCCAGAAAGCCCGCATTGAATGTATCGCCCGCGCCAACAGTATCGACCACTTCCACATGTGTTGCATTGGCATGTGTCTCTCCCGCCGCCGTGAAAGCCCGCGCACCCTTTGCTCCTTCGGTGATGACAACAATCTGCGGCCCTTGCGCACGCAGTGTTTGTGCGAGTTCCGCGATATCGCCTGCACCACATAGCCAATGCAGATCTTCATCTGACAGTTTCACAATGTCAGACTGCGCAATCATCGTCTTCAGCCGGGCGCGATATTCAGGTTCGTTTCGGATGAAGCCAGGGCGGATATTTGGGTCCAGCATCACAACGCGGTCGCCTGCTCGTGCGCACAGGGCTTCAAACCCCGCGCCACAGGGCTCACCCACAAGCGAGATTCCCCCGAAAAACAGCGCCGAAACCGCGTCGGGCAGTTCAGGCAGTTCCGACACGGTCATCTCGCGCAATGCGGTGCCACGGTCATAAAAGGCATAGCGAGCCTGCCCGTCGGTCAGGGTCACAAAAGCCAATGTCGAAGGCCGGTCCACCGCTGGCGACAGGCTGTGATCGACCTTGGAGGCGTCAAGTGCCGCACGCAGTTGTGCCCCGAACAGATCGTCCGACAGCGGGCAGAAGAACCCGACTTCCGCGCCCAGACGACCCAGCGCAATTGCTGTGTTAAACACTGCGCCTCCCGGATAAGGCGCGAAACTCGGCTCCCCCTGCGCGCTTTCACGCGGCAACATGTCGATCAACGCTTCGCCTGCACACAGGATCATGGTCGCCCCCTCTCAAAATCCGCCCATTTCGGCGACATAAAAGGCAATGACCAGAAATGCCAGCGCTAACATGACTGCGCCCGCGATCTTCCAGACCGACCATGGCCGCTCGCCTTGCACTCGGCCGGTCTGGCCATTCACGATGAACCGATAGCTCTTGCCCCGATAGCGATAGGCCGCCATCCAGATTGGCAACAGCAGATGTTTGAACCGCTCGTCACTGTAATCAGTGTCAAGCGACGTGATGCGCTGCTCATCCCCACCGATATCGCGGCGCACATCGGCGCGGATCTGCTCTTCCATGATGGCGCGCGCGGCCTCAAACCCGTCGGGCAACTCGACCGTGTAACCTTCGGCCCGAAAGCCTGACAGATAATCTGCGCTATAAGGCTGCAGATCGGCCATGGTCCATGGCTCAAGCCTGCGTGCATTTGCGCGCGGCAGCGATTGCGAGGCGATCACCAGCAGGTCCAGAAACTGCCGCTGCACGCGTCCGGATGCCGAGGACCAGCGCGTTCGCCGCTCGCGCCGGGCATTCTTGCCCGATCCGACCGTCACATAGTAATGCGTGCCGCGCTGGCCTGAATAGCGCGACCGGGTGGCGACATCAAAGGCCCAGTAGGGCACATAAAGCCCGTTCAGCTTGCCAGTACTGCGCGCGTATTTTGCCAACTCAGACGGCGCGAACCACAATCCCTTCAGCCATTTGCCCATGCTGGCCTGCGCCTCGCGTTCCGACAGCTTGAACGGCAGGATTGCCTGCGGCTTGATGTGGCGATGAGTGCCGGTATCCGTTACAACGGGGCTGGCGCAAAATGGGCATTCGGCGGAATGCACATTCTCTTCGAATTGCACTTCGGCCCCGCATGTGTCGCAATGAACGACGCGGGTTTCCTCGAATTCCTCAGGTGGCAATTCACGGGCCACAGCCTCGTGATAATCCAGCGATTGCAGCGCTGTGACGCGTGTGGCGTCATCCATCTGCGGGATGGGCTGTTCATGCCCACAGTATTCGCAGGACAGTCGCGCCTGGCCGGGCTCAAATCGTAGCGAGGCGCCGCATTGCGCGCAGGGAAAACGGTGATCAAGTTGTGTCGTGGCCATGCCCTGTCCTGATTGATCGGGCCGTGCGCCGGCCTCTGTCTCATAGTGCCGATGGCAGTTTCATCTTGCCAAAAATACTCAAAACCGACGCCCGCAATCTGCGCGTGCCAGTTGCGCTGATGCCTCACCCCGCAGGCGGCGGAGGCGGGGGCATGGTCGCGAAAAGCCGCGCCAGTGCCGGTACCTCACCCGCTTTGAGCCACCCTGATTGCCCTTCCGTCCAGACCAATGTGTCGCGCGTGATCTGGCTTGCAAGTTGTGATTGCGGGAATGGGCCGCGTGTCTGTCCGTTCTCAGCCACATGCCACATTGGCTCAGAAGCAGGTGGGGGCGGGGGCGGGGGGGCAGATTGCCCGGCGCTGGACTGCTGACCCATGTTCTGGCCCATCCCCTGCGCCATAGCCATGCCCACTCCCATGCCCATACCGGCCCCAAGACCCGCACCCATGCCACCGTCGCTGCCGCCTTCGGCCGCTTTCTGCATGGCTTGCGCGGCTGAGAACTGGGTGAATTTGTTCAGATCGCCCACAATTCCCATACTGGTGCGCTGGTCGAGCACTTTCTCAACTTCGGGCGGCAGCGAGATATTCTCGATATAGAGTTCGGGCATCTCCAGCCCATACTCTTCCAGCGTGGGTGCAATCGCCTTGGACACGACATCAGACAGATCCTTGGTATTCGCCGCCATGTCGAGGGCCGGGATACCGCTTGCCGCCAGCACGCGGCTGACCTTTTGCACCACGATATTGCGGATCTGCCCTGCGATCTTGTCCTCGGTGAAATCACCATCCGTGCCCACGATCTCGCGCATGAAGGGCACAGGGTCTTTCACCCGCACAGCATATGAGCCGAAAGCCCGCAACCGCAGCGGCCCGAATTCCGGGTCGCGCAGCATGACCGGGTTCTGTGTGCCCCATTTCAAACCCGTGAAGCGGCGCGTGTTGACGAAATAGATTTCCGACTTGAAGGGCGAGTTGAAGCCGTGATCCCAATGCTGCAACGCTGTCAGCAGCGGCATGTTGTTGGTTTCCAGCATAAACATGCCCGGCTCAAACACATCGGCCAACTGGCCTTCATGGATGAAGACGGCCATCTGCCCTTCGCGGACCGTCAGCTTCGCGCCATACATGATCGAGTTGCCGTAACGTTCGAACCGGTAAACCATCGTGTCACGGCTGGCATCGGTCCATTCGATGACATCGATGAACTGGCCCTTGAGAAAACTGAAAACCATGGCGTCACCTTCTTGTCTGGTGTGCAAAACTTGGCGGCAGTATTGCCTAACTCTCGCCGCCCATCAACTCATTCGCAATCTGGCGAATGATTGGGCGGGCTTCGACCTCGCGCATGCCCGGTTGCAGGCGTTCGTCATAAAGCACGCGCAACAGCTGCTCATCCAAGACTGTCAGGACTGCAAATTCAGCGGTATCATTGAACAGCGACGGGCGCGCGCGCGGGCTGTCATTGGGCAGACCCATGCCTTGCGCCAACTCCTCGTAATAGCAGGCGCGGCGCGACAGATCGGGCAGTTCAGCCCGGATGATCGCCAAAGCATCGGTATAGACATCGGTGCCAGAGCGCGAAAAGGCCAGCACAAGACAAGACACCGAATAGGGAATGCCCTGAACAAGGTCCAGAGTCACTGAATCCAGACCCGGAATAAGCTGCTGCAATTGCGGGCCAATCGCGCGGCGTTCTGCTTCGTTCAGCACAAGGACGTGAAAATTCCCGCCGCGATCCACGCGCGACACAGGATGCTGTGTCAATCTGCCAAGACGCGCGGCATAGTTGTTGACGAAAGCCGTATCTGCCCGACGTGTTGTATCGGGCACAGAAGCGCCAAATCCCAGTTGCATCTGTACCGGCGCTTCCCAACGGCGCAGGACTGACGGGGTTTCACGTTCGATAATCTGATCACCCTGAAAACTGTATTCCTCGTATAATGCAATACGAACGAACACGTCTTCGATATCGCGCGCAGAAATGGGCAGATCGCGCGGGGCGCGTTCCTGGCGCAGCAATCCATTGGCCAGACGCTGCGCTTCCAGTGCCGCGAAGTATGCGGTCACGCTGTCGCGCTCCTGCGCATCTGGCGGGCTTGGGGGGCGGGGCGGTCGGGGTTGCGGCGTCGCACTTGTCTGCGGCGCAGTCACAGGGGGCGTGGTTGGAAGGATGGCGCAGCCTGACAGGAGAACCGTCAGGCCAAGCACAGAGCAGATCATTCCCGCACGCGGCAGGGCATGAAGCGGGCGGGATGGTTGAGATTTGTCCGCCCGGATCATCGGATCACACGTTCGCCTGTTTGGCTGTGTTGTCCTCGCGCCCACGCGCAGAGGCAAGCGAGTCACGCAGTTCGGTTTCCATTTTGGTCAGTTCGACTTCCGCTTCGGCCCGCTTCGCGCGGCCCTCGTCGGCAATGCGAAGGCTGTCTTCAATGGTCGCGATGAGGGTTTCGTTAGCCTGTTTGACAGCCGCGATATCGAAGACACCGCGCTCGATTTCCTCGCGTACTTCGCGATTGGCTTCACGCAGATTATCTGCATTCGATGTCAGCAAGTCATTGGTCAGGTCATTGGCCGCGCGCACGGCTGCCGCAGCCTCGCGTGAGCGCTGGATCGTCAGCGCCTGAGCCAGTTGGGTTTCCCAAAGCGGCACCGTGTTCACAAGCGTCGAGTTGATCTTGGTCACAAGGGATTTGTCATTTTCCTGCACCAGCCGGATCGAGGGCAGCGACTGCATCGTGACCTGACGGGTCAGTTTCAGATCATGGACCCGGCGTTCCAGATCGTCACGCGCCGCGCGTAGATCGCGCAATTCCTGCGCTTTCAGCACCTTGTCATTTTCGGGCGCAGCTTCGACTTCGGCTTCCTTGGCGGGAATATCCTTGCTGTCGAGATCTTTCAGTTTGGCCTCGCCTGCAGCGATGTAGATGGCCAGTTCATGATAGAATTCCAGCGTCTTTTCATAGAGCTTGTCCAGCGCCTTGATGTCTTTCAGAAGCGTGGTTTCATGGCTTAGAAGATTGCCGGTGATCCGGTCGATCTGGCTCTGGACTGTGTTGTAGCGTTCCTGAAACTTGGCCATGGGCGCCGCTTTGCCCAGAAGGCGTTCCCACCAGCTTTGTTTGCGCCGTGTGTCCAGTTCTGTCACCGAAAACCCACGCAGGGTCGTGACCATCTCGCGCAGGCCATCACCGGCCGGGCCAAGATCCTTGTTCTTCACATCGGCCAGCATGGATTGGCTGATCTGCTGCAAGTCCATCTGTGCGCGTGACCCAAAGCCAATGATCGTGCTGGTCTGGCTCATGTCGATCTCACCCATGCGCGCGCGGATCGCATCGGCATCTTCGGCCGGAGCTTCGTCCAATGTTACGATATCGTTTGATGGCTCGGCGATCTGGGCGTCAACCAGTGCGGTGATTTCGGTGGTCAAGGTTTCGGCCTGTTTGCGGATCGTTTCAGACATTTCATTCCCTCTCTGTCATGGGTCGCGGCGCACAAATGCACAAACTCCGCTTATACTCATTCACTTGTACGCAAGCCTTCACGCTCCAGACGTTCACGCAAGACTTCGATCTCGATCTCCAGTTCTGTACGATCATCCGCGAGAAGCGCCTCGCGCCGCAGCGCGAATCGGCTTTCCAGATCATCCAGCAGGGCCTCGTACTCTGCCCGCGCTTCCTTATCATGACTGCGAGCGTAAAGATCAGCGAATTTTACCGTCGCATCGCGCGCGCCCACCAGATAAATGCCCAGATAGCGCCGCGCCGCATTCAAGCGGCGTGGGTCACTTTCAATCACACGAAAGAATTGCCGTATATTTGCACTGAACCCGTCGATCCGGCGCATGAGCGCCCTGTCTCCGCTGCGCTTGATCGCGTCTGCGATCTCGGCCAGATAGGTCTCGGCCTCTTCCACCGCCTTTGCCGCACGGTCGGTGGCGAAACTATCGATCCCTTCCATGCCCTTGTCGCGCATCGGGTCCGGTCCAAATGCCCCGAAATGCAGCACAGCCCCCATGCCACCCAGAAGAAGCGCCGCGATCAATCCGCTCGGCAGCGCCGCCAATCCAAGCCCGGCACCTGTCAGAACAGAGGCAAAAATCTTGCGTGGGATGGCCGGACGGCGTGCGACCTTGCGCGCCTCATAGGCAGCCTGAGCGATAACACCTTCGCGTGTCAGCCATGCCGCCAGCATCAATGTGCCAAAGGCTACAAGGTTCAGCGTCAGCCCGGCAGGGTCTTTGAAAAACGCGCCGATAGCGAACAGGAAAGGGACCACGAACAACAGGTTCACCCGCGCACCGACCGGGTGTGGCTTCGGCGCAGGGCGTGGTGCAGAGGGCTGTGCATTCGGGCTGTAACGCCCGCCAAAGCGCTGGCTCATCTCTCAGCCCCCGACAAATGCGACATAGACCATAAGCGCCATCAACAGGGCGAATGATGTTTTCTGCAACCCCGTCGTTGACATAACCACATGCTCCAATACGTTAACCACAAAACTATAGGCCAAGACAAAGCGCTTTGAAAGATACTCTCGCAGAACGTCTTGTAGTGGCTGACCAAGGGGAAGGTGGCAATCTTGTGGATCGGGCACAAGCCCGAACAGGTCACGGACGCGTGAAGGGTTTTCCGGTGCGCTTGCCTACGGGCGTGTCAGAGCGTGGCTTCTTGTCGGATTTTGGTGTCAGCCTCGGCCCACTGCCCCGACCGGGTTTTGGTCCACGCCCTTTTGGCGTTGGACGATCCGGGTTTGTCGTGCTATCCATCGCCGCCTCACCAAGCTGTTCACGCAAGACGCGACGTTTGACTTCTTCAACGGCGCCGCGTTCCAGCGTGCCCAGCTGGAATGGCCCATAACTCACCCGGATCAACCGGTTGACGCTTAATCCCACATGAGCCAAGGCACGGCGAATTTCTCGGTTGCGCCCTTCGCGGATGCCGATGGTCAACCAGGCATTTGCGCCTTGCTGGCGATCAATGCTCACGATCATTGGTTGAAACCGCTCTCCCTCAACCACAACGCCATCACGCAACGGGGCCAGCACAGTGTCATTGGGCGTGCCATTGACCCGCACGCGATACTTGCGCAGCCAGCCCGTACTGGGCAATTCCAGCTTGCGTTTCAACCCGCCATCATTGGTCAGCAAAAGCAAACCTTCGGAATTGAGGTCCAGGCGGCCCACAGACATCACCCGTGGCAACCCTTCGGGCAGGTTTTCGAAAACGGTCGGGCGGCCCTCTTCATCCTTTGTCGTCGTCACCAGCCCAAGCGGCTTGTGATAAAGCCACAGCCGCGCGGGTTCAGCCTCTGGCAAGGGTTTTCCATCCACGGTGATGCGCGCGCCCGGTCCCACATTCAGCGCAGGGCTGTCGATGCGCTTACCATTCACCGCCACGCGCCCCGCAAGGATTATCGCCTCTGCTTCGCGGCGCGAGGCTACCCCCGCACGCGCCAGCACCTTGGCGATGCGCTCGCCTGTCTTGCCATCATCGGACATCTAAGCCCCTTTCATCTTGCCCGAAATACTCCGGGGTGAATGGCGCCGCAGGCGACAGAGGGGCAGCGCCCCTCACAACCGCGCCTCAGGGGCGCCAGCGAAGGAAATTCGCGATCATCCGCAAGCCGGTGGCCTGCGACTTTTCCGGGTGAAACTGCGTGCCGATCACGGTTCCGCGCGCCACGATGGCTGTGACCGGACCACCATAGTCGACATGCGCCAGCAGATCGGCATTGTCGGCCACATGAAACTGATATGAATGCACGAAATAGGCGTGATCTCCCGTAACCACCCCCTCCAGCACGGGGTGGGCCCGGTCAATCACCAGATCATTCCAGCCCATATGTGGCACTTTCAGCGTGTTATCTGCAGGTGCAATCCGCTCGACCGTGCCGCCGATCCAGTCAAGGCCCGCAACCTCGTCATATTCCCGGCCCAGCGTGGCCAGCATCTGCATGCCCACACAGATACCCATGAAGGGCACCCCACGACGCTGCACTGCGTCTTCCAGCGCCTCGACCATGCCTGGCACCGCACCTAGCGCCCGCCGACAGGCGGGATAGGCCCCGTCGCCCGGCAATACGATGCGATCCGCGCGCGCAACATCTTCCGCCCGCGTGGTGACGATCACTTCGCCGCCGCCCACCTCGGCAGCCATGCGCTGAAAGGCTTTTTCGGCGGAATGCAGATTGCCGCTGTCGTAATCCACGAGTGCAGTCAGCACGTTACAGCGCCCCTTTGGTGGACGGAATCGCATCCCCCTTGCGCGGATCGGGCTCGACCGCGGCGCGCAAAGCCCGCGCCACCGCTTTGAACGCCGCTTCGGCGATGTGGTGAGAATTGATCCCGTGCAATCTGTCAATATGCAGCGTGATCCCGCCATGGCTGGCGAGCGCCTGAAAGAATTCGCGCACCAGTTCAATGTCGAATGTACCGATCTTCGCAGTCGGAAAATCGACATTCCAGACCAGATAAGGCCGCGCGGACAGATCCAGCGCGCAGCGGACCTGCGCGTCATCCATGGCCAGATGACACTCGCCATAGCGCCGGATTCCGCGCTTGTCGCCAAGGGCCGCCACCAGAGCCTGGCCCAATGCGATGCCCACATCCTCGACTGTGTGGTGATCATCGATATGCAGATCGCCCTTGGCCGTGATGTCCATGTCAATCAGCGAATGGCGTGCAAGCTGGTCCAGCATGTGATCAAAGAAACCGACCCCTGTTTCGCAGCGATAGGTTCCGCTGCCATCCAGATCAATACGCACGGTGATATCGGTTTCCGCCGTCTTGCGGGTGATGCTGGCCTGACGCATGGAATATCCTCTTTCGCTTTCGCGCCGATCTATAGGCGCTTGCGCCGCGCGGGGGAAGGGGGCAATCTTGATCTGGGCAGCACAGACGAGGGGCACATGACCATTCATATCGGCGCAAAACCGGGCGAAATTGCCGAAACCGTCCTCATGCCGGGCGACCCGTTGCGCGCAAAATGGGCCGCAGAGCGGTTTCTGGACGCGCCCCGCTGTATCAATCAGGTGCGTGGCATGCTGGGCTATACGGGCACATGGCACGGCCACAGGGTGACGATTCACGGCTCTGGCATGGGTATGGCGTCGCTGTCGATCTATGCCAATGAACTGATCCGCGACTATGGGGCCAAGACCCTGATCCGTGTGGGGTCTGCGGGGGCAATGCAGCCTGATATTGCGATCCGCGATCTTGTTCTGGCACAAAGCTGCACCACGCTGACCACCCCGTCACGCGGTATTTTCCGCGAGTTGAATTTCGCGCCTTGCGCGGATTTCGGTTTGCTTGCTGCGGCCCATAATGCCGCGACGGGGCAGGGCGCGCGGGTTCATGTCGGCAATATCTATTCCTCTGATGTCTTTTACGATGAACGCCCCGACCTGAACGAGGTGATGCAACGCCACAAGGTGCTATGCGTCGAGATGGAAGCGGCTGAACTCTACACGGTGGCGGCCCGGCTTGGGGCACGGGCGCTGGCGGTGCTGACCATCTCGGACCATCTGCTGACGCATGAGGCCGCGCCCTCTTCGGAACGCGAACAGAGTTTCGGCGCAATGATCGAAGTGGCGCTGGAGGCGGCCTTTGCCGGACAGGCGTGACCTGAAGCTCATGGCAAATGATCTTGAAGAACTGCAACGCAAGCATCTCAAGCTCGCCTCCAACATGCGCAAACTGAAAGCCCGACATGAAGCGGCGCTGCGCGAAATTGCCTTTTTGCGCGGGAAACTGGCCGAAGCAGAACCCCACACACCTGCGCCGGCGATCCTGACGGGTTTTCCCGTGGCCTATACATTGCCCTCTGCGCAGCGCACACCTGTCACGCATTGGAAAGAAGCGCGCGAGAAACTGCTCTGGAGCGGTCTGACCCGCGAACAAGCCCTGCATCTGGAACTGACCTGCCTGACGCGGCTGGCACAGGGCACCGCGGCAGAGCATTTTCCGCGTGTCTTGGCGATTGATATGCACGCGGGGCGGTTTGAGCTGACCGATCAGGGACAAACGCTGAAGGCGAGGGCGGCAGCAGGCGACAAGACACCGATCCCGAAGCTCATGATGCAGGTGCGCACAATCGTTGCCGCCCTGGAAAAAGCGGGTGTTGTACACCTTGATATGCATCCTGACGGGCGCAATCTGTGCCTTGATGATGCAGGCAGACTGTCGCTGATCGATTTTGATATCGCTGCCTGTGACGACACGCCTTTCAGCGGCGAGATTGCCCAGCGCCTGCGCGCGTTCCATGACAGCGGCGGATATGCGGGCTTCGCGGCACTGATGAGTCAGGTGGTCGCGTCGCTTAATGGCGCGTGAAAGCCAGTGTAGGGTGCGTGCTCAGCACGCACCTTACGTCAGCCTATTGCATTCCCATCCGCCATGGGCTAACAGCGCGCCACTTCACAGGCAGAGGTCGGGCCCTGGGACAGACATCCCCCACAGGTCCACCGGTTGAGGCAAAAGCCTTGAAACCCTCTGCTCAGGCGCAAACCGGAAAAGGAAAACGATATGGCGCTTCCTGACTTCACTCTGCGTCAGCTTTTGGAAGCTGGCGTTCACTTCGGCCACCAGACACAGCGCTGGAACCCGCGCATGGCGCCCTATATATACGGCGAGCGCAATGGCATCCACATTCTCGATCTGACGCAGACCCTGCCGATGCTGGATGCAGCATTGAATGTCGTGCGCGAAACGGTTGCCAAGGGCGGTCGCGTTCTGTTCGTCGGCACCAAGCGTCAGGCTGCCAAGCATGTTGCTGACGCAGCAGAGCGTTCGGCACAATACTACATGAATCACCGCTGGTTGGGTGGCACGCTGACCAACTGGAAAACCGTGTCCCAGTCGATTCAGCGCCTGAAAGCCATTGACGAGCAGCTCGAAAGCGGCGCAGAGGGCCTGACCAAGAAAGAACGCCTTGGCATGGAGCGCGAGCAGGCCAAATTGCAGGCTTCGCTTGGTGGTATCCGCGATATGGGCGGCCTTCCCAGCCTGTTGTTCGTCATCGACGTCAACAAAGAAGATCTGGCCATTCTGGAAGCCAAAAAGCTTGGCATCCCGGTTGTGGCTGTGGTTGACACCAACTGTGCACCTGAAGGTGTGGATTACATCATCCCCGGCAATGATGACGCAGCCCGCGCGATTGCGCTTTACTGCGATCTGGCAGCGCGTGCAGCGCTTGACGGGATGAGCGCGCAGATGGGTGCGGCTGGCTATGATATCGGCGCGATGGAAGAAGCCCCGGTCGAAGAAACGCTGGCCGAGGCGCCAGCAGAGCCAGCGGCTGAATCCACCGAAGCCTGAGCGGCCCTATTGACATGAAGTCGTGACAGGGACCGGATATCTCCGCCCTGTCACATCTTATTTTGCAGGAGAGAATGACCATGACAATCACCGCTGCAATGGTGAAGGAACTGCGCGAAGCTACTGGCGCAGGCATGATGGACGCAAAAAAAGCCCTGACCGAAAACAACGGCGACATGGACGCAGCCGTTGATTGGCTGCGCACGAAGGGTCTGGCGAAGGCCGCGAAGAAAGCGGATCGTGTCGCTGCGGAAGGCCTGGTGGGCGTTGCTGTCGAGGGCGGCAAGGGCGTTGCCGTAGAGATCAACTCAGAAACCGACTTCGTTGCCAAGAATGCCGAATTCCAGGGCATGGTTGCGCAGATCACGACGGCTGCTCTCGGAGCAAATGATCTCGAAGGCCTGAAAGCTGCAGATATTGGCGGCAAGCCAGTTGAAGCTGTTTTGACGGATGCGATTGCCAAGATCGGCGAAAACATGACCCTGCGCCGCATGGATGCGGTCGAAGGCGATTGCGTGGCAGCCTATGTACATAATGCAGCAGCAGAAGGCATGGGCAAAATCGGCGTTCTGGTCGCGTTGAAAGGCACCGATAACGGTATCGGCAAGCAGATCGCGATGCACATTGCCGCCTCCAGCCCGCTTGCATTGGACGAGGCAGCACTTGATCCTGCACTGGTCGAGCGTGAGCGTACGGTCCAGACCCAGAAGGCGCTAGAAGAGAATGCGACCGCTGACAAGCCGAAGCCCGAAGCCGTGATTCAGAACAACATCATCCCTGGCCGGATGAAGAAGTATCTGGAAGAAAACACGCTGGTGAACCAGAAATTCGTGATGAATCCCGATATCACTGTTGCACAGGCCGCCAAAGATGCGGGTGTCGAGATCGTAGCCTTTGTCCGCATGGGCGTGGGCGAAGGTATCGAGAAGAAGGAAGAAGATTTCGCTGCGGAAGTGGCAAAGCTGAACGCCTGATCCAAGCATCACACTGTCAGTTCAAACGGCGCCCGAATGTGGCGCCGTTTTTTCATGCGCCGGGCATTGAGTGTCGGGCGTTCCATGCCGGATACGGGCGGCCGCCTCGTCATAGATAAAGGGCAGAAACGCATAGCGCGCGCCGCGTGTGACCTGCCCGACAGCGTGCAACATACCGCATCCGAAAACCACTGCGGCCCCGCTTTCAGCCTTTATTCCTTCGGGCCCATATTCCGGGAAATACACTGCGCCGCCGTCGAAATCTTCATTCAGGTTTACGGAGATTGCAAATCTGCGATGAGCCGTTAAGGGCGTCGTGTTGTCGCGATGGGGAGCAAAATGACCCGCATCGTGGGCACTATAGCAGCCGACCAGATACCGCTCCATGCGTGTGGCATCAAAGCCGAAGGCTTTGCGCAATTGCGGCAGCACCGCGCTGCGAATCCGTAGCTGAATCCGGCGTTTCAACGCCATGTCTTCGATCAGGCAATCGCGTCTGCGTTTGAATGATGGATCCCGCACGCCAATGGTTATGCCGCCGATCACACGCATGACACCGGTCAGTTCACAGTGTTGGGCATGATAGCGTTGAATGAGCGCCGCGCATAATTCGGGTGAAAAGACACGCGGCAGATACAGGACAGGCGCGTGCAGGCGGCGCCCGGAAAATCGTTCAAGCGGCGGTTGGGCGTCGAGCACGGACAGGATCGATTGGCCATCCTGCTCTGATCGTATCAGTTTGCTTGCGATAAGTCGTTGCATCGGATCAAACAGCACTGCAAGCGCGTGCACACCAGTATGCTCGGTAGCGCCCAACGGCGCTGCGCCAAATTTCTGAAATACTGTCATCCCAGGATCGAAAGCGTCACGCGCTGCTGGTGTATCGGTTGGCTGCAAAGGGCAGGGCGGAGAAGGATGCACCACGACCAGCCTGGCGTTTGCGGGATCACGTTGTGCCACTGCTTGCCGCAGAATGCCGGGCAAGCTGGTCAAGATGCCATTCATATCCGGCGCTACGAAATATAAAAGCAGATAATCTCCGCCCAGCGAAGATGTCTGAAAGCGCGACCCATCCGCACAATGAAATTCAGCTTGCGGCATACAGTCGCCGGGTGACAGCGCGCGATATCTCATCTGCGCCCTCCGAATAGCGAAATCTTGGCAACTATGGCCCACCAGCCGTTACATCTTGGTAAAGGCCAGACGGAAAAAGCTGGACTCGCACTGTCCTTGAGCCTCAAATTGGGTAGGTGCCGCATTTCTGCGGCACCCGTTGTTCATGGGTGACCCGTGATCTGGCGGCAACGCAGTCGCATGTTGCAGCATGTGACTGCGTTCTCTACCAGTTCACCCCTCCATCGGCTCGATCAAGCCTGCGTCAATGGCCAGCAGATATTCGTCTGAATCGATCATTTCATCATCATTCAGATCAATCTGGTCAAAGATCTCTTCGGTCACTTCGGGATAAGCGGCCATGAATTCTTCTTTGGTCCAGCTTGTGCTGTCGCCGCTTTGTGCATGCGCCAGGCCGGCCATCAGAACGATTGCGGTAGCAACTGATGTGATACGTGTCATGTCTTTACTCCTACGTTGAACATCGTCCGGCGGGACAATCCCGACAACGATGCGCAGAAGATGCGAGTGGATCGGCACCCCCGCAAGAGGCGCCCGGATCACGGCAGCGTGCAGTGGCGGAAAGCTGCGATCTGATCCTGCAAGAGCGGCAAAAGATCGCCGCTTTTCAGCGTTTTACGGCTGATATGCACGCCAAATCACGTCATGCGCGGCGCACCGCCGGTCATGCAGGCTGAATGTGGGTGTCGCTGCGCGCCGAAGCAACACAGGCCTGAGTCGTTTCGGGCGCCAGCTTGTTCATCGCATCAAACTGCGTAAGGAACACTGACCCGGTCAGATCATGCAGCAGATGTCCGCGCTCCAACTGATCCATGACCGGCCCTTTGACTTCGGACAAGTGAAACTGAACCTCTGCCGCTTCCAGCCGTTCGTTGATTGCCTCAAGGCTTTCCAGCGCTGAGGCGTCGATATAATTCACCGCACTGCATTGCAGCACAACATGACGCAGGGCAGGGGTGTCGGACAGGGCTTGTACGATCCTGTCCTCCAATGCGCGCGCATTGGGGAAATAGAGTGACTCGTCCACCCGGATCGAAAAAACTTCCGGCGTTGTGACAACAGCATGACGGTCAATATTGCGGAAATGTTCGGTACCCGGAACCTGCCCCACAACAGCCATATGCGGACGAGAGGTGCGGTAGAGATACAGTACAAGCGACAGTCCCACCCCCGCGAGCAAACCTTGCTCCACCCCGATCAGCAGCGTTACCGCCATGGTTGCGGCCATAGCGGCCCCGTCGGCGCGTGAATAGGCCCAGGTGCGCGGTAGCGCACCGAAATCCAGCAAGGACACCACGGCGACGATGATAATGGCCGCAAGCGTCGCATTTGGCAGGTAATACATCAGCGGGGTCAGTGCCAACACTGCCAAGGCGATCAACACAGCCGTCATTGCCCCTGCGGCAGGCGTTGCGGCACCCGCGTCATAATTCACGATCGAGCGTGACAAACCGCCCGTGACTGGCATTGCCGATGTGACACCCGCGCCAAGATTGGCCAGACCAAGGGCTACCAATTCGCGGTCAGGATCTATGAACTGGCGTTTTTTGGCCGCGAGAGTCTGCGCGATGGAGACGGATTCGACATAACCAACAATCGCGATCATCAGCGCAGGAGCAGCCAAAAGCTGAATTAACGACAGGTTGAATTCGGGCAATGCAAAAGGTGGCAATCCGCGTGGGATATCGCCCACAATCGACACGCCATGCTGATCAAGCCCTGTACCCCAGACCAGAAGGGTTGAACCGACAACTGCAATCAGAAGGCCGGTCTTGCCCAAGAGCTTGGCAATGGGTGCGCCAAGTCCCAGTCGCATGAGCAATTTTGCCAAACCTGCGCGGGACCACAGCAAAAACACAAGTATCAGCGCCGATAATCCAAGCGTGAGCCAAGAAATAGTGCCAAGCCCCGCAACGAAGGACGGAATGACCTCTGGCAGCGTCTTGCCGCGAATGTCGGTGCCAAGAAGATGACGCAACTGGCTGGCCGCAATCAATAATCCTGCCGCAGTAATGAACCCGGAAATAACGGGATGGCTGAGAAAATTCGCCAGAAAGCCGAGCCGGAACAACCCCAGCACCAGCATCATCATTCCCGATAGAAGCGCGATCCACAATGCTGCGAGATGAAAACCCGGTGCGCCAATGTCAGCAACGGTTCCAGCAGCAGCGGCAGTCATCAGTGCGACCACTGCGACAGGGCCGACGGCCAGCGATGGGGAAGATCCGAACATCGCGTATAAAACAAGGGGAAGCATTGCACCATACAGGCCTGCTTGCGGCGGCAGACCTGCCAGCATGGCATAGGCCATGCCCTGCGGCACCAACATGATTGCAACAACGATCGCCGCGATCAGATCATTTGTCAGATCATGGCGCTGGTAGGATTTCGTCCAGTTCAGGAACGGGAGGAACTTTGTGAGCATGCTGGTTCCCCTTGAGGAGTCTGACATTTCCCGGATCGCGGCCGGATACCTGCGCAGATAAGGGGCCAAAATATAAATTGCAAGACTTGAATATGTTTTGAGATATGATTGCGACACCGTTCTAACAGAGGCGGGCGGATCGCATGGGATACGGGCTATCCGGGGCGCAGGGGACAGAAGGTCTGTCGGAAAACTGCGCCACAAAGGGCGCGTGATCAACTTCGCGTATTCAGGCGATTGATTGTTTCTGCAAGGCGTGCCACGCGATCTCGCGTAGAGTTAATCTTGCCATTGACGAGCTCGGCTGCCTCGCGTGCGCGCTCAGCAAGCGTGCGCACCTCTGACGCGACCACAGCGAAACCACGACCGGCTTCGCCTGCGCGTGCGGCTTCAACCGAGGCATTCAGCGCCAGAAGATTAGTTTGCCGCGCGATGGTGTCGATGGTTTCGACAACCTCCGAGATTTCTTTGCTGGACTGCGTCACATCCTGAACCGCTTCATTCGTGTCGCGAACGGCGTGCGCGCGTGAGGTCACGTCAGTGCCGTACATCAGGTATTTCTGAATAGTCCCAGAAAAATCCGTCAAGGTAAGGAAATATGAATCGAAGATGACTTCTTGGTCATGTTCTGCAGTCAAAGTGATCTCATGCCTTTGCTCACCTGTTTCATTCAGTGCGGCGAGAGCCGTATCGTCGAGCAAGCTGCTCAACGCGGGCAGGGGCTGATCGCCAAGGTGGTTTTTGATATATGCATTCGCGGACAGCCCGTGCCCGTCGGCGCGCCATTCCATAATCGCAGCACTTTTGGAAATGGCTTCCAGCTTTCGGGCAAACTCAAGTGACGCAGATTTCGTCTCAGTTATATTGGCCTGCACGGAAATGAATTTCTCTATCCTGCCATTGGC
>SKGU01000220.1 GCA_007117255.1 Natronohydrobacter sp.
CACATCTGACGGATGGTTCAGACGGCGGCTTTCGATCTGGGACACATGAACCAGACCATCGCGCTTGCCGAAGAAGTTCACGAAAGCACCGAAATCGACCAGCTTGACGACCTTGCCAGTGTAGATCTTGCCAACTTCCGGTTCTGCCACGATCGAATAGATCATGTCATACGCCTTCTTGATGGCTTCCTGATCATTGGATGCGATCTTGATGATACCATCATCGTTGATGTCGACCTTCGCGCCCGACACTTCGACAATCTCACGGATAACCTTGCCGCCCGTGCCGATCACTTCGCGGATTTTATCCGTCGGCACCTGCATGGTTTCGATCTTGGGCGCATACTGGCTGAAGCCCTGCGGCGCGGTCAGCGCCTGTGCCATTTCACCCATGATGTGCATGCGTGCGTCTTTGGCCTGCGCCAAAGCCTGCTCCATGATCTCGAAGGTGATGCCAGCGACCTTGATGTCCATCTGCAGCGAGGTGATGCCCTCTGCGGTGCCCGCAACCTTGAAATCCATATCGCCGAGGTGATCCTCGTCGCCCAAGATATCGGTCAGAACAGCGAATTTGCCATCGTCTTCAAGGATCAGGCCCATCGCCACACCTGCAACCGGTGCTTTCAACGGCACGCCTGCATCCATCATCGACAGCGACCCGCCACACACCGTGGCCATCGAGGACGAGCCGTTGGATTCCGTGATCTCGGACACCAGACGGATGGTGTAAGGGAAATCGGTCGCGGCAGGCAGAACGGCCTGAAGCGCACGCCATGCCAGTTTGCCGTGACCCACTTCGCGCCGACCCGGAGGGCCGAAACGCCCGACTTCGCCCACCGAATAGGGAGGGAAGTTATAGTGCAGCAGGAAGCTTTGCTTGCTGGTTCCGGTCAGTGCGTCAATGAACTGCTCGTCATCGCCGGTGCCCAGCGTGGTCACGCACAACGCCTGTGTTTCGCCACGGGTGAACAGGCTTGAACCATGTGTGCGCGGCAAGAGGCCAGTTTCAGCGACGATCTGGCGCACGGTCTTGGTGTCACGCCCGTCTACACGCGGCTCGCCATTGATGATCGCACCGCGCAGGATCGACGATTCCAGCTTCTTCAGTGCAGAGCCAAGGTTGGCATCAGCCAGTTGATCCTCGGTCAGTGCAGCCTTGATCGCATCGCGCGCTGCTGAAATGGCTGCGACGCGCTCCTGCTTGTCACGCAGACCGAAGGCCGCGCGCATCTGCGCTTCACCAGCGGCTTTCACCGCAGCATAGAGTTCCGAATAATCCGGCGGGGTGAAGTCGAACGGCTCTTTCGCGGCTTCCTCGGCCAGATCAATGATCAGGTCGATTACTGGCTGAAGGCTGTCATGGGCGAATTTCACTGCACCCAGCATCTCTGCTTCGGTCAGCTCATAGGCTTCTGATTCCACCATCATCACGGCATCTTTGGTGCCCGCGACGACCAGATCCAGACGCTGCTCCGGGTTCTCGCGCAGCTTTTCCATGTCCTGACATTCGGGGTTCAGCACATAGTTGCCATCGACGAACCCGACACGCGCTGCAGCAATCGGCCCCATGAATGGCGCACCCGACAAAGTCAGTGCCGCAGAAGCTGCGATCATCGCGACCACATCAGGCTCGTTTACCAGATCGTGGCTCAGCACAGTGCAGATTACCAGAACTTCGTTCTTGAACCCTTCGACGAAAAGCGGACGGATCGGACGGTCGATCAGGCGCGAGGTCAGCGTTTCCTTGTCGGAAGGGCGCGCTTCGCGCTTCAGGAACCCGCCGGGCACTTTACCGGCAGCATAATACTTCTCGACGTAATGCACGGTCAGCGGGAAAAAATCCTGCCCCGGCTTGGCTTCCTTGGCGAAGGTCACATTGGCCATGACGCTTGTTTCGCCCAGCGTGGCAATGACCGAGCCGTCAGCCTGACGGGCAACCTTGCCTGTTTCCAGTGTCAGCGTTTCTTCGCCCCACTGGATGGATTTCTTGGTGATGTTGAACATATCTCACGTATCCTCAAAGAAAGCGCCAGCCCTCTGGCCTTTCCGATTTGCATGGTGGCCCCATTGCCACCGACCCCGATATCTTGTGCATCACGCCGGGGTCAAAGCGTCACGTCTCAGATGGCCGGGGCCATACAGGAAAACAGCGCATAAGAAAAGCGGGAAAGCCTTGGGCCCTCCCGCGTGTCATGGTGCATTTGGTCAAGCGGATCAGTAGCGGTAATGCTCTGGCTTGAAGGGGCCATCAGTCGTCACCCCGATATAAGCAGCCTGCTCTGGCTTCAGTTCTGTCAGCTTCACACCGATACGTCCAAGATGCAGACGCGCGACTTTCTCATCCAGATGCTTTGGCAGAATGTAGACGCCCGGCGCATATTCCTCGCCCTTGGACCATAGCTCGATCTGCGCCAGCACCTGATTGGTAAAGCTCGCCGACATCACGAAGGACGGGTGGCCGGTTGCGTTGCCAAGGTTCAGCAGACGCCCCTGGCTCAGCAGGATCATGCGATTGCCCGAAGGCATCTCAACCATGTCCACCTGGTCCTTGATGTTGGTCCATTTATGGTTTTTCAGCGCGGCCACCTGAATTTCATTGTCGAAATGGCCGATATTGCCGACAATAGCCATATCCTTCATCTCGCGCATATGCTCGATACGGATCACATCCTTGTTGCCGGTGGTGGTGACAAAGATATCAGCGGTCTTGACCACATCTTCCAGTGTCGTGACCTCGAACCCGTCCATCGCGGCCTGAAGCGCGCAGATCGGGTCAATCTCGGTCACGATCACGCGCGCGCCTGCGCCTTTCAGGCTCGCGGCAGAGCCTTTGCCGACATCGCCATAGCCACAGACCACGGCAACCTTGCCCGCCATCATTGTATCAGTCGCGCGGCGGATGCCATCAACCAGCGACTCCTTGCAGCCATATTTATTGTCGAATTTCGACTTGGTTACAGAGTCATTGACGTTGATCGCGGGGAAGGGAAGCTGGCCATTCTTGTGCAACTCGTAAAGCCGATGCACACCTGTCGTCGTTTCCTCCGAGACACCCTTGATCGCGTCGCGCGTTCTTGTGAACCAGCCGGGGCTTTCGGCCATGCGCTTCTTGATCTGCGCCTTGATGACCTCTTCTTCCTCGGATTGCGGGACGGGGATGATATCTTCACCCGCCTCGGCACGCGCGCCCAGCAACACATACAGCGTGGCATCGCCACCATCGTCGAGGATCATGTTCGCGCCATCAGCGAACAGGAAAGACTTGTCGAGATAATCCCAATGCTCGGTCAAGGTCTGCCCCTTGATGGCGAAAACAGGTGTGCCGCCCTCTGCGATCGCTGCCGCTGCATGATCCTGTGTGGAATAGATGTTGCATGACGCCCAGCGCACATCGGCACCAAGAGCCGTCAAGGTCTCGATCAGAACTGCGGTCTGGATGGTCATGTGCAGACTGCCCACGATCCGCGCACCTTTCAGGGGCTGGCTTGCGCCATATTCCTCGCGCAACGCCATCAGACCGGGCATTTCCGTCTCGGCGATGGCAATTTCCTTGCGGCCAAATTCGGCCAGCGCGATATCCTTGATGATGTAATCACCTGCCATCTGATTGGTGTCCCTTACTGTGGCTTTTGCTGCGGTGCGACATAGCACTGGGGGGGCAGACAGGCAAGTTTGAGCAATGTCACACTTCTTTGCTGCTTACATGGAACCTTGTAGCCGTCTTTGCGGTTGTAGCATTAAGCGCGATCTGCGAGAATTTGAGCATGCTGGCCAAAGGACTATCAGTGCCGAACCGATTTCAGGAGCAGAGCGTGAGTTTCAGCACGAGTTTCCGTGCCGCCTTGGCAGTGGCCGGAGCCATAGCACTGGCTCCCGCGCAAGTATCTGCTTTCGACGATCTGAATTTTCAATTTCAGGGAAATGACAGCACGCTTGAAACCGCCTTGCGACGTGCATCACTTCTGAGGACGGCACGTTCCGAAGGCATATCTGACCCGTTTGAAGTTTTCACCATCGCGCGCGCTGAATACGGCCAGCTGATCGGGATATTTTATGAGGCGGGGTACTACGCACCAACTATTTCTGTGCGCATTGACGGGCGCGAGGCCGCCGATATCTCGCCGCTGTCGCCACCACAAACCATAAATCAGGTCGAGATCACCACCGCCCCCGGCCCGGCCTTCGTATTTGGTCGCACAGCATTAGGCCCTGTGGCCGATGGCAGCAGCCTGCCGGGTGACTTTGCCGAAGGTCGCACTGCGCGCAGCACAGTTATCCGTGATGCAACATCCGAGGCAATAGATGGGTGGCGCGATCAGGGCCATGCAAAGGCTGAACCCGTAGATCAGCAGATCACGGCCCGTCATCCAGGCAATGTGCTGGACGTCGCAGTCCAGATCGCACCTGGCCCACGCCTGCGCTTCGGACAATTACGCCCAGATGGGCAGGTCCGCACGCGGCCCAATCGCATCGTCAAGATCGCGGGCCTGCCCACGGGCGAAGTGTATTCCCCACGCGAAATGCAGCGCGCCGCCGAACGGCTGCGGCGTACGGGCACGTTTTCATCCGTTGCGCTGCGCGATGCGGAAACCCCAAATCCAGATGGCACGCTGGATGTGAATGCAGCACTTGTCGAAGCACCGCTGCGGCGGATCGGTGCGGGTGCGGAATATGATACTGAAGCAGGCGTCAAGCTAAGCGCGTTCTGGCTTCACCGAAATCTTCTGGGCGGGGCTGAACGCTTCCGTGTAGAAGGCATGGTTGGCGGGATCGGAGCGCGCAGCGGCAAGCTGGACTACAAGCTGCAGCTCGATTTCTCGCGCCCTGCCACTTTGACGCCGGATACCACGCTGAACCTTGGTGCTCTGATCGAGACCGAAAACGAATCTGATTTCGAAGCAAAACGCCTGCGTCTGAATGTGGACCTTGAACATCGCTACAGCGACGAGTTGACGTTCAGCGGCGGGCTTGGCCTGCTGTTGGAACGGGCCGATTTCGGCCCTGGTTTTACGATCCAGCGCGACTACAAACTGCTGCTTTTGCCGCTCTCGTTGACATGGGATCGGCGCGACAGTGAGCGCAACCCCACCCGCGGCTTTTACCTGCAGGGCGATCTCACCCCGTTTCTGGGGATGCAAGGGTCTGACAGTGGTGCGCGCCTCTATGCTGATGCCCGCGCCTATCGCGGCTTTGGCGAAGAGAGCGGCGTCGTTCTGGCAGGCCGTGCGCAGATCGGGGCGGTCTTTGGTGCGCGATTGGACCGCACCCCCCGCGATTTGCTGTTCTATTCCGGCGGCGGCGGGTCTGTGCGCGGGCAACCTTTCAGATCGCTTGGCGTGACATCCGGCGGGGTGCGTTCGGGCGGCATGGGATTCGCTGCCCTGTCAACCGAATTGCGCGTTCGCGCAACCGAGACAATCGGCCTCGCGGCATTTGCAGATGCGGGCTATGTCTCGGAAGGGGCATTTTCGGGACAGTCCGACTGGCATGCAGGGGCGGGCGTAGGGTTGCGCTATGACACCCCGATTGGCCCCTTGCGGCTGGATGTGGGCTACCCGGTCGCAGGCACGACAGGCCGGGGCTTTCAACTTTATCTGGGCATCGGGCACGCGTTTTGATGCGGATATGGCATACCTTGATTGTGATGGCGCTCAGTGCGCTGGTTCTGTGGACACCTGCGGCCAAGGCGCAGGATGGTGAGGGACTGCTGCCGCGTGCGGGTGAAAGCGATGTCGGTTATCTGACGCGATTGCTGCAAGACAGCCTGTCAGGCGCCGGACGCGAGGTGCGTATCAGTGGGTTTCAGGGGGCTTTGTCCTCGCGCGCCACCTTTGACCTTCTATCTATAGAGGATGACGAGGGGGTTTGGCTTCTGGTCGAGGATGCGGCGCTGCAGTGGAACCGTTCTGCCCTGTTTCAGCGTCGGATAGAGATCGCGGAGATATCTGCCCGGCGCATCACCGTGCTGCGTGCACCTGTCGGCGCGGAAAGCGAAAGTAGCGATGAACTGTTTACGCTGCCCAGTTTTGAATTGCCGGAACTTCCAGTCTCGGTGCGACTGGACCAGCTTCAGATTGACGAGGTCATCCTGGGTCAAGCCCTGCTGGGGCAAGAGTTGCGCGCCTCTTTCAGCGGAAACGCCGCCTTGGCAGGCGGTGAAGGCAACGCCAACCTGCGCATTGAACGCATTGACGAGATCGAAGGCTTAATTCGGCTTGATGCTGCCTTTTCAAATGAAACACGGGTGCTGGACCTTGATCTGGCAGTCGAAGAGGCGGCTGGTGGAATTGCAGTAAGTTTGCTGGACATCCCCAATGCCCCCTCGGCGGCTCTGACAATCAATGGCACAGGCGAAGTGTCGGACTTCACCGCCGATATCACATTGGCGACAGACGGTGTGCCGCGGATAGAGGGGGAATTTCAGCTTCAGACCGCACAACCCGGCGTCGCACAGGCCGTGCGGCTGGATATAAGCGGCGATTTGCGACCGTTGCTTGCCAATGAGGATTTCCATCCGTTTTTCGGCGCTGAAAGCAGCTTGCGCACTCAGGCGCGCAGGTTTGACGATGGTCGACTGCGGCTGGATGGACTGAACATTCGCACTGAAAAACTGGCGTTGAACGGGCGCATGTACCTGGGCGCGGATCGCCTGCCAGAAGTGATTGACCTGCGCGGCTCGGTCGAGGCGGCTGACGGATCCCGCGTTGTGCTGCCAGTTTCGGGCGGGCGCACCAGTATCGAAAGCGCTACGCTGCGGCTTGGTTTTGATGCATCGGTCAACGAAGATTGGGAGTTGGTTCTTGATCTTCTCGGCTTCGACAATGAGGATTTTCAGGTCGAAAGCCTCTTCGTGAATGGGCTGGGCCGAATCTCGTCTGACGGGTTTGGCGAAGATATCGACGTGGTGGACGCACTGATCGATTTTTCGGCGCTGGGTGTATCGGCATCCGATCCCGGCCTTCAGGACGCGCTTGGAAATGCCGTCACTGGCTCAGTCTCTTTGATCTGGCGTGAGGGAAGACCCCTGCTTTTGCCGGGCTTTCTGCTCGAAGGGCGCGACTATTCATTGAACGGGCGCGCGCAACTGGATGGTGGTAGAGTCCTTGCGAATGCACAGGCAGAATTCCGAAACATCGCACGGTTGTCGACACTGGCCGGGCGACCGCTTTCAGGCAGCGTTCGCACGCAGGTCGATGCAACCTTCGGGCCGGAACGCGATCAGTTCATGGTCGCAGCGGAAATCTCCGGGCAGGACCTGACCCTTGATCAGCCAGAGTTGGATCAACTTCTGTCAGGGCGTAGCCAGATCACCATTGATGCACGCGGCGATGACGGCGTCATCACCCTGCGTAGCCTGCAAGCCGAGGCACGCACCCTGCGCGCCGATCTGCGCGGCCAAATCACACCGGATGAGATCGATCTTCGCGGCGATGTCGACTTTGCCGATATATCCGTGCTCGGTGGTGACTTCGGTGGCGCACTGGACGCACAGCTTGCACTGACTGGGCCACGCGATGGCGAACGGCTGGTGCTGGAAGCGATCGGTCGGAACCTGACTGTCGGGCAAGAAGACGCAAACCGCCTGTTGCGCGGGGAAACCCTTCTGACGCTGGACGCCACGCGCGATGGCCCTGCATTTGATCTCACCCGGCTAAGCCTGTCGAATGCAGCTTTGCAAACCACCGCAGAAGGACGCTATGAAACGGGCGCATCACGCCTTGACCTGCGCACAACTCTGCCTGACCTTGGCGCAATCCGCCCCGGTCTGGGCGGGCGTATCGAGGCACAGGCAGAACTGCGTGAGGACGGGACCACGCGACGCGTGACACTGGATGCAACGGCCAACAACCTGCGCTTTGGCGCTGGGGTGGCTGACAATCTTGTGGCGGGGACACATCGGCTGAATG
>SKGU01000183.1 GCA_007117255.1 Natronohydrobacter sp.
CCCGCGCCTGCGCCCGCGCCAGAACCCGCGCCAGAGCCGGAGCCCACGCCCCTTGAACCCACACCCGCACCGCCAGAGCCAGAACCCGAAATCCGCGCGCCAGCGCCAGTCGCCCCAGAACCTGCCCCGGAACCTGCGCCTACTCCAGAGCCTCAGCCCGCACCTGCCGAGCAATCCAGCGGGGTTGTTTTCTCGCCTCTGCCTGCGCCAGGGGCCAGTATCCGTCCGCAACCACGTCCTGTTGACCGCGTGGCACCCACCCCGACCGAGGCTCCGCCCGATACTGCAGAGGTTGATATCGCCGCACAGCCGGCCGCACAGCCCGATCCGGCTGCCGAAACAGTTTTGCCCGAACAGGAACAGGCGGAAACGGCCCCACCTGAAGCCACAACGGAAATCGTGACCGAAGCGACGGAAACCGACGATAGCGCGACCGAGCGCGCGGCGATGGCCCCGAATATCAGCCAGCGTCCGCGCACGCGCCCTGACCGGCCTGCGCCCGCGCCAAGCCCTGAGCCGGAAGCAGAAGCTGAAACCCAGACTGCGGCGGCGCCCACGCCTCCAGCACCCACTCCTCCGGCACCCACGCCGCAACCGACACCTGAACCCGCACCAGAACCCACAGCGCCGCCCAGCGACGCAATTGCCGAAGCCTTGGCGGCGGCTTTGTCGGAACAGTTGTCAGGCGGCGGGAATGATGCGCCCATTTCAAGCGCTGGTGGGTTGACGGCATCAGAAGCCGACTCGCTTCGGCTGGCGATCCAGCAATGCTGGAATATTGGTGTCCTCTCTACCGATGCGCAGCAAGTCACTGTGACAGTTGCGTTTTCGATGACACCTTCCGCGCGCCACGAACAAGGCTCTTTCAGAATCGTCTCCGCAAGCGGCGGCAGTGAAACTGCTGTGCAGCAAGCCTTTGACGCAGCACGCCGGGCTGTCATACGCTGCGAGGGCGATGGCTATGGCCTGCCACCAGAAAAATACGACGCTTGGCGCGATGTCGAAATCACATTCAACCCCGAAGGGATGAGGCTCAGATGATCCGGCTTTTTCAACTCTTGCCCGCGCTTGTGCTGATTTGGGTGACAGGCTTTCTCGCCACCCTGCCCGCACAGGCGCAACCTCTGCGGTTGCAGATCACCGAAGGCGTGATCGAACCCATGCCCTTTGCCGTGCCTGCTTTCGTGCCCGAAAACAGCGCTGGCGGACAATATGCCGATAGGCTGGCGCGGGTCGTCGCAGCCAATCTCAGCAATACAGGACTGTTTCGCGAAGTGCCGCCACAAGCGCATATCGCGCGCATCAGCAGTTTTGATGCCAGTGTCAGCTACAGCGACTGGCGCGCGATCAATGTTCAGGCGTTGATCACAGGCGCCGTATCGGTTTCCGGGAACCGCATGACGGTGAAATTCCGCCTGTTTGACGTGCTGACGGGCCAGCAGGTCGGCGACGGCCTGCAATTTGCCGGCACCACCGACAGTTGGCGGCGCATGGCGCACAAGGTCTCGGATGCCGTTTACAGCAGAATCACAGGCGAAGGCGGCTATTTCGACAGCCGTGTGACTTTCATCAGCGAATCCGGACCGCGCACCAATCGCACGCGCCGTCTGGCGATCATGGATCAGGATGGCGAGAATGTACAATTCCTGACAGATGGTCGCGCCATGGTGATCGGGCCACGCATGTCCAATTCGGGTGAGCGTATTCTCTACACCACCTATGAGACCGGCACACCGCGCATCGCCTTGATGAATACTCAGACCGGACAGCGCCAGCTTGTGGGCGACATTCCAGGTGCACAGGTGTTTTCACCGCGCTTCACACCCGATGGCGGAGGGCTTGTGTTTTCAGCCGCGCGCGGGGGCAACACCGACCTTTACCGCCTCACACTGGCTACAGGTCAGATGCAGCAATTGACCTCTTCACCCTCGATTGCCACCGGGCCGACCTTTTCACCTGATGGGCGCTTCATCGCCTTTGAATCCGACCGATCCGGCACCAGTCAGATCTATATCATGCCCGCATCGGGCGGCGAGGCGAGGCGCATCAGCTTCGGTCAAGGCCGTTACTCCACGCCGGTCTGGTCCCCGCGCGGTGATCTGATCGCCTTCACCAAACAGAATGCCGGGCGCTTTCATATCGGTGTCATGCGCACAGATGGATCGGAAGAACGCCTGCTCACGGCGTCGTTTCTTGACGAAAGCCCCACCTGGGCCCCAAATGGCCGCGTCGTGATGTTCACACGCGAGGCGCAAGGGGGCGATCCGTCGCTTTATTCTGTCGATATAACCGGGCGCAATCTGCGCCGCGTTCCCACCCCTGGCCCGGCATCTGACCCGTCCTGGGGCCCGCTGTTGCAATAATTCACCAAGAAAACAACCTCCTGAGGGATACACTCCATGACTCTGACGTCTAAAACACTTCTGATCCTGGCCGGGCTGGCGCTCGCGGCCTGTAACAATCCGCGCGCGGGCGGCACTTTTGGCGGCGGTGGCGCCGATGGATTTGGTAATAATGGATTCGTCGATGCTGGCATCACGACCGGCAACCTGGGCGACCCCAATGACCCGCGATCAGTCGCGCATTTCCAGCAGCGGATCGGGGACCGTGTTTTCTTTACGGTCGATAGCTCCAGCCTGACCGACGAGGGCCGCGCGACACTCAGCGCACAAGCGCGCTGGCTGAACGAGAACACGCAGTATTCCATCGTCATGGAAGGCCATGCCGATGAGCGCGGCACCCGCGACTATAACATCGCACTTGGCGAGCGCCGGGCCAATGCCGCCATGCAATATCTGGTCAGCCAGGGCGTCAGCGCAAACCGTATGCGCGTGGTCAGCTATGGCAAGGATCGCCCGGTTGAAGCCTGCGCGGCACAGCGGTGCTGGGATATCAACCGGCGTGCAGTAACGGCAATCGCTGGTGTGACGGGGTAAATCGGATGCACGCGCTACGCTCTGCCACATTTGCCTGTCTGTTCTGGTCCATGTCGGTCTCTGTGTCCTTTGGTGATACAGTTGCCGAACTGCGCTCGGAACTGAATGCCCTGAGCACATCCGTGGCAGAGCTGGCGCGTGAGTTATCCTCTGGAGCTGCAGCCAACCAACCCGGTTTCGACGGCGCATTGGTCGATCGGGTGGAACAGATCCGCGTTGAGCTGGCGCGTCTGACCGGCCGTACCGAAGAGTTGGAATTCCGTATCCGGCGCGTGATCGACGAGGCGTCGAACCGTCTGGGCGATCTGGAGTTCCGCCTGACAGAGCTGGAAGGCGGCGACCCCAGCACCCTGACCCAGCGTCCGCTGGGCGCGGATGCGTCGCCAACTCCGCCTTCACCGCAATCTGACAGTGCAACACCAGAGCTTGCGGCTGGCGAAACTGCGGCTTTCGAGCAGGCGCGTGCGCTCGCAGAAGCCGGAGATGCAGATGCAGCGGCGTTGGCGCTGGCAGAGTTTCTGAACCTGTATCCAGGCAGTCCAATGGGGACTGATGCAAGCCTTCTTCTGGGTGAAATGCACCGCGCACGCGGGGCGGAACCTGATGCGGCGCGCGCCTATCTGACGCTTTATCTGTCGGACCCGGACGGTGCCTCTGCCCCCCGCGCGCTGATGGCCTTGGGTGACAGTCTGGGCCGGTTGGGGCAGCTGGAAGAAGCCTGTGTGATGTTTGACGAATTGCGCCTGCGCTTTGCGGGCAGCGCCGAGGCCGCACAAGCTGAAGAAGTGCGAAATTCGCTCTCCTGCCCCTGAGCATGGCCGCGGATCGCCTCGTCCAGCGTTTTGGCCTCGCGATGGCGGCGCTCACCCCGCCAGACAAGATCGGTGTCGCCGTGTCTGGCGGAAGTGATTCAATGGCCTTGCTGTATCTTGCACAGCACTGGGGTGGAGCACGCCTGCATGTGGTCAGCATCGATCACGGGCTGCGTCCCGAAGCGGCGAACGAAACGGCAATGGTCGCACAGACCGCCCAACAGCTTGGTCTGCCCCATACCACTCTGAACTGGCAGAATTGGGACGGGCGCGGCAATCTTCAAGATCATGCACGACAGGCGCGGCAATCCTTACTGCGCGACTGGGCGCAACAGGTCGGTGTAACGTCGATCATGCTGGGCCATACCCGTGATGATCAGGCCGAAACTGTGTTGATGCGTCTCGCGCGTGGTTCTGGTGTCGATGGCCTGGCGGGCATGCAGGCCGCGCGCGAAGATCAGGGGCTGCACTGGCTGCGCCCGCTTTTGGGGTTCGAGCGCGCAGAACTGCGCGATTGGCTGCGCGCGCAGAACGTGAACTGGGCCGACGACCCCAGCAACGACAATCTGACTTATGACCGGGTCAAGGCGCGGCAGATGCTGGCCCAGCTTGCCCCGATGGGCGTCAGTGCCGCGCGACTGGCAGAGACCGCGCAGCGTATGGATGAGGCGCGCGAGGTGCTGAACATGGCCGCGCACGATGCCGCAAAGCACATCTGCCGTATACAATTTGGCGACATCATTTTTGACGCGCCGGCACTCGACGACCTGCCGGCAGAAACACGCAATCGGCTGGTTGCTGATGCGCTTTGTGCGGTCAGCTCCAATCCCTATCGCCCAAGACTGGCGGCGCTGCGTGCTGCGCTGAAAGCGCGCCGCGCGACACTTCATGGGGCATTGCTGACGCGCAGCGCAAGAACGCTGCGGATCACACGCGAGTTTCAGGCCGTGCGCCTGCATGCGACCGAAGCCCATGCGCTCTGGGACAGACGCTGGCATGTCTCTGCGCCCCAAGGCGTGTCAGTCCCGCAAGGTGCACAGATCAGGGCGCTTGGGACGAGCGGGCTTGCGCAATGTGCAGATCGCAGCGCTTGGCGCTTGCCTCATGCCTCGCTGCTGGCCAGCCCTGCGGTGTGGCTCGATGACGTATTGATCGCGGCCCCGCTGGCCGGAATAGCGCCGGGTTGGCAGGCAAGCCTTCTTCCCATGCGCGGCGTTTTGGCGGTTGCGCCCAATTCGCATTGAATGCGCGCCCATAATTGCTATGTATACGAACAAGGTTTCGCGCGCGTCCGCGCACGAACAAGCAGTCAAGAGGAGATGCCCCTTGGGTAATGCACGGAATTTCGCTTTCTGGATCGTGCTGTTTTTGCTGATGATCATGCTGTTCAATATGTTCAGCACCGGGCAATCCACGTCATCCGCGCGCAACGTCGCTTATTCCGAATTCATCAACCGGGTCGAGACAAACGATGTCAGCCGCGTCACAATCGATGGCGAACGGGTTGTTTTCGTGGCGCGCGACGGGCAGCAATATTCAACAGTGCGTCCCGATGATACGGGCCTGACACAGCGCTTGCTCGATGCAGAAATCCCGATTGAAGCACGCCCACAGCAGCAATCGGGCTTCTTGTCCACGCTGATGCTGTGGCTGCCATTCCTGCTGCTGATCGGGGTCTGGATTTATTTCATGAACCGCATGCAGGGGGGCGGCAAAGGCGGCGCAATGGGTTTTGGCAAATCCAAGGCGAAGCTGCTGACCGAAAAGCATGGGCGCGTTACCTTTGACGATGTCGCAGGCATTGACGAGGCCAAGGACGAGCTCGAAGAAATCGTAGAATTCCTGCGTAATCCGCAGAAATTCTCGCGCCTTGGCGGCAAGATCCCCAAAGGCGCGCTGCTGGTCGGCCCTCCGGGCACGGGTAAGACGCTTTTGGCGCGTGCCATTGCAGGTGAAGCTGGTGTGCCTTTCTTCACCATTTCCGGCTCTGATTTCGTCGAAATGTTCGTGGGCGTTGGTGCAAGCCGAGTGCGCGACATGTTCGAGCAGGCCAAGAAGAACGCGCCCTGTATCGTCTTTATTGACGAGATTGACGCCGTTGGCCGGTCGCGTGGCGTAGGCTATGGCGGCGGCAATGACGAGCGTGAACAGACGCTGAACCAGCTTCTGGTTGAAATGGACGGTTTCGAGGCCAATGAAGGCATTATCATCGTCGCGGCCACCAACCGCCCCGACGTGCTCGACCCCGCCCTACTGCGGCCCGGCCGCTTTGACCGTCAGGTGCAGGTGCCCAACCCCGACATCAAGGGTCGTGAGCGCATTCTGGGCGTGCATGCCCGCAAGGTTCCGCTTGGCCCGAATGTGGATTTGCGCATCATCGCGCGCGGCACGCCTGGTTTCTCCGGGGCTGATCTTGCCAATCTGGTGAACGAAGCCGCCCTCATGGCCGCGCGGTCCAACCGACGATTTGTGGTGATGGATGATTTCGAGAACGCCAAGGACAAGGTGATGATGGGGGCCGAACGGCGCTCCATGGTCATGACCGAAGACGAGAAGAAGCTGACCGCCTATCATGAAGCCGGTCATGCTGTTGTCGGCCTGCATGTCCCCGAACATGACCCGATCCACAAGGCCACGATCATCCCGCGCGGGCGTGCGCTGGGTCTGGTCTTGTCCCTGCCGGAACGCGACCAACTGTCGGTCAGCTACCGCAAGTACAAGTCCAAGATCGCCATGGCGATGGGCGGGCGTGTGGCCGAAGAACTGGTCTTCGGGCCGGATGCGGTGACATCGGGCGCGGCCAGCGATATCCAGCAGGTGACAAAGATCGCCCGCGCCATGGTCACGCAATTCGGCTTTGACGAAGAGCTGGGCTATGTCGATTATGCCAATGAGCAGCAAAGCTATCTTGGCAATTATGGCGGCGGGTCCAACCATTCGGGCATCACGCAGAAGATGATTGATGACAAGGTGCGTGAACTGGTCAATGAAGGGTACGAGACCGCCAAGCGTATCCTGACCGAACACCGCGAACATCTGGAAAATCTTGGGCAGGGCTTGCTTGAATACGAGACCTTGACTGGCCCTGAAATCGGTCGCGTCATGCGCGGCGAGCCGATTGGTCGCGATGACGATGACGCCGATACCCCCAGCAGCGGCACACCGTCTGTGGCGGCGATCCCAAAAACCCGCGGGCGCAAGCGCGGCGACGAGGATGGCGGGCTGGAGCCTGAACCCTCGGCCTGATCGCGGCACGACATGACTTAGTAAAAACGCCCCGGAGCCACTCCGGGGCGTTTTCTATTGCGCACAGATCAGTCTATCCTGATAGCTGCGCGGGCATATTCCTGACGGTCAACCTGCCCATCCGGGTAAACGATCTCGACCGAGACAGATTGCACCTGTTCGACCGAGAAACTCACAAAGGGCAACTCGCGGATGGCATTCGGGCTGTTGGTGTCGCGGTGGCACGGTTCCATTTGCAGGGGTATCAGCTCCGCCCCATTCACACTGTAGCGAATTTCCGACAACCCACAGCGCCAGCTTAACAGATGGCTGAAATACAGCAGATCATTTCCAGTCGCCGTACCAAGCCCGATCCAGTTCGCGCGTGTCATCTCAAGGATGGGCTGCACCTCGGCCTGCGTGGTGAAATTCTGCGCCTGCGCAGACCCTGCAAACAGAACCGCCACCAAAACGCATCTGACCATAGCGCCCCTCCTACCCTTGCAAATGCCGTAACCCTTGCGTCACATCTGTCCGCAGCGCCAATCGCAGCGCAGAATCATCCCCTGCCCGCAGCGCTTCAAGGATCAACCTGTGATGCGGCGGCGCCGTTGTGCGCCGCAACCGCGTGTAAAGTGCTCGCATCGTCGGCCCCAGTTGCAACCAGACTGTTTCCAGCAAGCCCAGCATCGCCGGGCTTTGCGCGCGCAGATAGAGCGTGCGGTGAAATTCCAGATTGGTGCGGATATATTCGACCGGGTCTTGCAGATGAATGGCACGGGCATTGGCGTCGTTGATCGCTTCCATCCGGTCGATCAGCGCCAGATGCGCGCGGCGCAGCGCGCGGCTGGCCAGTTCCGGCTCCAGCAACGCGCGGATCTGCGCAAGTTCCTCAATCCGGTCATTGCTCA
>SKGU01000115.1 GCA_007117255.1 Natronohydrobacter sp.
AAACCGGAATTGCCAGATTGTTGACGATATGCAGCATCGCCACTGTGATGATGAAGGCCATGTAGAACCAGTTGGCCACATAGATATGCGGCTCGCGGCGCTTGATGATCGTGCCCATGAAAACCAGCAGGAACGCCACCCAGACGATGGTCAGCCACAGATCGGTCAGCCATTCGGGTTCTGCATATTCATTGCCTTGGGTAGACCCCAGCACATAGCCGGTCGCGGCCATGACGATGAAGATCTGATACCCCCAGAACACGAACCAGGCGAGGCCACCGCCCCACAGGCGCGCGGCCGAAGTGCGCTGCACAACGTAGAACGCAGACGCGATCAGCGCGTTACCGCCAAACGCAAAAATCACCGCCGAGGTGTGCAAGGGACGCAGACGCCCGAAATTCAGATAGCCTTGTGCCCACTCGAAATTCAGCTCTGGCCAAGCCAACTGAAAAGCGATGACAACCCCCACAAGAAAGCCCACAACGCCCCAGAAGGCAGTCGCGATTACGCCGAAGCGCACCGGCCCATCCATGTATTCATTGGGGTTGGCAACCGGAACAGGCTCTCCGACCCGGCGAATGACCCATACAAAGGTGATGGCCGCAGCCAGAATGATCACCAACATATGGACCAGATATGGCAAATCGCGCGCCATGCTGGCAGCGATTGCGGCAACCACCACAATCAACCCCAGAACCGCGAGCTTGATGTAATCCCACATAGTCTGCGTCCCTTTTTATAGCACCTGCGAATGATTATATTTGCCGCAGATACAGTATTGCATATGGCCTTTTGTCACGCGGCGCGGGGCAATACTTTGATTCAGGTCAAGTCCTGCGCATTGTGCGGTTGCGCCAGATCAACGCGGGCTGGTGTCAACAGTGACAAACTGACCCGACATGACCGAAAAAGGAGCCCCTCCAATGGCCTATAAATCCATCTGCACATTCCTTGCTTCGGACAGGGATATGGAGGCGCTCCTCGCCTCTGCCACCACCCTTGCCAAACGGTTCGGGGCGCATCTGGAAATCTGCTGTCTGGGGATCGATTCGACACAAAGTGTGGGGTTCTACGCTGGCGCGCCGGCGGTGATTTATCAAGAAGCGCTTGATACGGCGAAGGCCGCTGCCGAAGATCTGGCTAACGCCGTCAGATCCAGCCTGCGCAATGCCGATCTGCGCTGGAGCGTGGACAGCGCTGTTCTGACGCTGGGCGGTGTGTCGTCCTTCGTTGGCCTGAAAGCCCGGTTTTCCGATCTTGTCATCCTGCCCCTGCCTTATGGCGAAGGGCGCAGCGTTCAAGATGAGATCATCACGGAGGCCGCCTTGTTCGACGGCGACGCGCCAGTCCTCATCCTGCCACAGCCGGGCGCAGAGCTGCCCGACTTCACCAGAATCATCACGGCCTGGAACCAGAGCGACGAATCGTTGCATGCGATCCGTGCTGCGCTTCCCCTTCTGAAAGTGGCGGATCAGGTGAATGTACTGGTGGTCGACCCGCCGGCGCATGGTATCGAACGCTCGGACCCCGGCGGGCTGGTTACACAATGGCTGGTGCGGCACGGTGTGAATGTGGATATCTCGATCATTGCCAAGACCCTGCCGCAAATCAGCGACATGCTGAGCCGTCACGTCAAGGATCAGGATGCCGATCTACTTGTCATCGGGGCGTATAGCCATTCCCGGCTACGTCAGGCCATCCTTGGGGGCACAACCCGCAATCTGCTGGAGAAAGCGGATATTCCGGTTTTCATGGCACGCTAGATCCAGAGCCCACGGCGCAACATTTCGTGCTCGATCAGCGCCAGAGCATCGGCCAGATAGGGTCGCATGAACTCTGGCGCCGCCTCAAGATCTGAACGCGTCGTGGCAGCATAAAGCAACAGATCCGCGTTCGAGAACTTTTGCAGGTCGGTCAGAAAGCTGTTGCGCTGTTCATCATTCATCGCCAGCAAATCAATGATCACCCCATCGCCCCCGAATGGCAGTATCGTCAAGGGGTCGGGTTGCGCCAGTACAGACCTGAATATCACCGTCTCAGAAACCACATATACGGCAGAGCACAGCACCAAAAAGCCAGCCAGAATCATCATGCTGAACGCCATACGCTTTCGACGCGGGGCAGCGGCCACAGGCGCAGGCTCGTTTGTCGGCGCTGCCGCGATCAAACCATCATAATCCCGATCCCAGTCGAACATGCGCTGTTTCCCTTGCCTGCCAGCAAACCTGCGCGGCAGGCGTCACTTCGCTGGCAGGTTCGTGTGAAAACCCGGCAGGATTGAGGCAGGATCAAATCAGAAATCCGCCATCTGAGTCGTCGCCAGTCTCTTCGAGCAGGCGATCAAAGTCAGGAATAACGATCTGACGCTTGCCTTCGGTGACGATCAAACCTTCCTTGCGCAAAGCCGACATCTGCCGACTGACCGTTTCCAGTGTCAGGCCCAGATATTCCGACATCGCTTCGCGCGTCAGCGGCAGGTCAAACCGCAATTCCCCGTCTGACGCGCGCAACTGCAACGAGGCGTCGCGCCGCGCGATGATACAGACAAGACTCGCAATCTTCTCACGCGCAGTCTTGCGCCCCAGAAGCAGCATCCATTCACGCGCCGCATCCAATTCATCCAGCGTCATTTCCAGCAGCCGCTGACCAAGATGCGGTGTATTCAACATCATGTCTTCAAAAGGTTTCTTCCGAAAACAACACATTACCAGATCAGTGGCCGCCGTCACATCATAAGCCGAGGTATCGCGCCCCGGACGGCCCACAAAATCTGACGGCAAAAGCAGCCCCACCATCTGCCTGCGCCCATCTTCCATGGTCTGGCTAAGCGTTGCGATACCCGTGACCACAGAGGCCACAAAATCCATCCGGTCCCCGGCCCAGACAACCGTCTGACCGGCTTCAAAACTACGATAATACTTGATCTGTTCAAGCCGGTCGAGCTCATCGGATTCGCAACGCGCGCAGACCGCACGATGGCGAATTGGGCAGTCGCCGCAATCCTGCGAATGAACCTGTGTTCTGGAAGAAGTTCTTGTCATCGTTTTTGATCTGCATCAATGCGGTTGGGAGCCTGATGGATAAAACCTAATCCCATGACACATATAAAGCAACTTTCAGAATTGGGTTTGTTTGATGCGCGTGTACCTCGGTACACGAGCTATCCAACAGCACCCCACTTCGCGGGTGGTCTGCCTGACGGCACCTTTTCGACTTGGATTGAACAAATCCCGGCGGAAAGTGCAATCTCGCTTTACCTGCATGTGCCCTTCTGCCGCAGGCTGTGCTGGTTCTGCGCTTGCCGGACGCAAGGCACCAGCAGTGACGCGCCAGTACTGGCCTATGCCGAAACACTCAAGGCCGAATTGGAACTGTTCCGCGCAAAACTGCCTCGCGGTGTACGTCTGTCGCGCTTGCATTGGGGCGGTGGCACACCAACGATGCTGCCTGCGCCAGTGATGCGCGAGATCGCAGCACTGGTCTTTGATATCGCGCCCCTGACCGAAGATGGCGAATTCTCGGTGGAAATCGACCCCAACGAGATCGACGAAGCCCGCCTTGATGCGCTTGCAGAAGCTGGCATGAATCGCGCGTCCATCGGGGTGCAGGATTTCGATCCCGAAATTCAAGGCATCATCGGTCGCGATCAAAGTTTTGAGATCACCAAAACCACCGCAGACGCTTTGCGCGCCCGCGGGATCCAAAGCCTGAATGCCGATATCCTTTATGGTCTACCCAATCAGTCACAGCGCCGGATCGCTGATTCGATCCAGAAGCTGCTGTCGCTGAACCCTGATCGCATCGCACTTTACGGCTATGCGCATGTGCCTTGGATGGCCCGGCGCCAACAGATGATTCCCTCTGACACCCTGCCGCGCCCCGAAGAGCGGCTGGAATTGTTCGAGACCGCACGCCGCCTGTTGATCTGGGACGGCTATGACGAAATCGGCATCGACCATTTCGCGCGCCCGCATGACGGGCTGGCCAAGGCTGCGCGCGCCGGTCGGCTGCGGCGGAACTTCCAGGGTTACACCGACGATAGCGCACCTATTCTGGTGGGGTTGGGGGCCTCGTCCATCTCGCGTTTCCCGCAAGGGTTTGCGCAGAATGTATCGGGTACGGCGCAATGGAAAAAAGCCGTTGAGGCAGGCCAGTTCGCGACAGCACGCGGCCATGCCTTCACCCCCGCCGATCTATGGCGTGGCCGCGCGATCGAAGCACTGATGTGTGACTTCAGCCTGTCGATCTCTGAGTTGACCAACAGTTTCGGGGCCGACAAAGCCGAATTGCAAAGATTGATCGACCGCGCCATTCTGCGCTTCGGGGCATTCGTGAAACCGACAGCTGACGGTCTGGAAATCACGACCGAAGGTCGCCCCTTGACCCGAATGATTGCAGCGATTTTCGACGAGTATGCAATGGATAAAGCCGGTCACAGCTCTGCGGTGTGACCGGGCTTAACGGCCCTCAAGGGCGTTTATAGGCATAACCCTGATACTGTAATTCCATCAGGCGCACAGCGCCCGATGGGACGACATCTGCTTCCTCAAGCAAAGGAATGTTCGTCTGCGCGCGTTGCTCCATCGCCTGAACGGTATTCAGACAGGTCGAAAAGCTCAGATTTTCATGCATCATCCCCATATCTGATATCCGCGCCGCGACCGGGGACGTATCCGCGCGCAGCATATGCAGACCAAGGCCGTAGGTGACAATCTCGACCACGACCTCCTGACCCAGATTCTCATAATGCTTGATGATATTGGCCGCGTTGTTCAGGGCCATATTCATGGTGGACACGTTTTCCTCATCCACATGGAGGGCCACTTTCGCGGCCTCCGCAAAAGCCACAAGCGGCAAAAGTGACATGATAGCGGCGGCAAAGCCCAGGCGCAGGCTGGCAATCATCAAGGTCCCTCCCAGAACGACAGAACAGACGCAGGCACGCGCCAGTTTAGCCGCGCAACGGTTTATTCAGGCACCGGATTCTACGAAACGGATCAGCCGCGGCAGACAGACCCTGCTCAGGTCATAGTTTTCGACAATCCCCGACCGCGCAGCATGTCGCAAGGCCATGTGATCTTCCGGTTTCGCCAGTGCATGGGTCAGCGCCTCCGACCAGCCCTCGATATCGAAGAAATCCACCAACCGCCCATTGACGCCATCTGTGATCACTTCTTCCACTGGCCCGGTGCGCGAGGCGATCACACATGCCCCCATCGCCATGGCTTCCAGCATCGACCATGACAGCACGAAGGGAATGGTCAGATAGGCATGGGCGCGGCTGATCTGAATGATGCGCTGGAAATCGGCATAGGACACACGGCCCAGAAAATGCACGCGGCTCAGATCGATGCGGCCCTCCAATTCCCGCAGGAAGGTTTCACGCCATGTCCCACTGGCGGGCGCGGCACCATAGCTGACCCCATCCCCGCCCAGAATGACAACCTGCGCCTGTGGCCGCGCGGCCAGAATATCGGGCAAGGCGCGCAGGAAAATATGTGTCCCGCGATATGGCTCAAGATTGCGCGCTACATATGTCAAAACCTCATCGCCCACGCGCAAAACCCGGCCATTGGGCAGAGTGAATTGCGCCTGTGCGTCGGGGACCAGCTTGTCAGTATCGATCCCGTCATGGGTAATCGTGATCTTGTCACGCAGACAGGCAGGAAACGTATCAGCCTGCCATTCGGTCGGGGACAAGGCGGCATCGGCCTGCACCATCGACAGCGCCAAATGTGCTTGGCGCGCGGTGACAGAAAACCCCGTGGCCGGGTCCGACCGTGTGAATTCCGGATCAAAACCGACATCAAGCCCCGAAGTCGCATAGTAGAACTCGGCATAGACCAGAAGCCGCGCGTCAGGCCAGATTTCGCGTAGAAAGAGCGTCTCGCCCCAACCGGAATGCCCGAAAACCACATCCGGGGTGAAGCCGATCTTGTCACGCAACTGAAGCGCCGCGCGGGCTACCCGATGCGCCCGGTCGGTCATGGCCGTGTAGGTTGTCGCCAGCCGCGATGCGCGCGGGTCAGGCGCGGAGTCAGGCATCGGATAGCGGAACGTGCGGGTCACGGTGGATTGCTGGTTCTTTTCTGCAGTCAGCGCGACAACCGTATGACCACGGGCCGCCAAGGCCGGGGCCAGATGTTTGAACTGACCGGGGAAGTTCTGGTGAACAAACAGTATCCGCACCAGCCCCCCTTGCCAGTTTCAGGCCGCACCAATCGCTGTAATATCAAAAGCCGCAGCCAGAAGCTGGCGGGTGTAGGCATTGCGCGGCGCATCAAAGACTTGATCGATTGACCCCGCCTCTACCACATCGCCCTGTTTCATCACGATCACCTTATGCGACAGTGCGCGCACCACGCGCAGGTCATGGCTGATGAACAAATAAGCCAGCCCATGCTTGCGTTGCAATTCGCGCAGCAATTCCACGATCTGCACTTGCACAGTCATATCCAGCGCCGATGTCGGCTCATCCAGCACCACAAGTTTGGGGCGCAGAATCATGGCGCGCGCAATCGCGATACGCTGGCGCTGCCCGCCGGAAAACTCATGCGGGTAGCGCTCCATCGTCAGCGGGTCCAACCCGACTTCGGCCATGATTTCTGCCACCAACTCGCGCGAGGTCTTACCCGTGGGCACACCATGAACCCCAAGCCCCTCGGCAATGATCTGCTCAACCGTCATGCGCGGGCTAAGGCTGCCGAACGGGTCTTGAAACACAATCTGCAAATGACGGCGCAGATCGCGCAGATCGCGCGATTTCCGGCCCTGAATATCTGCACCATCGAACCAGATCGGCCCTTCGCTGGAAATCAGCCGCAAAATTGCCAGCGCCAGCGTGGTCTTGCCTGACCCGGATTCGCCAACGATCCCAAGCGTCTCGCCCCGGCGCAGTGAGATCGTCGCCTCATTGACCGCCTGCACATGCCCGACTGTCCGGCGCAGAAACCCGCGCTGGATCGGAAACCAGATGCGCAAACTATCCGTGCGCAGGATTTCCTGCGCATTCGCGGGTACCGGGGTTGGCTGCCCTTTGGATTCGGCGGCAAGCAGTTTCTGCGTATAGGGATGCTCTGGCGCACTGAATATTTCTTCAGTCGGCCCCTGCTCAACGATCTCGCCGCCCTGCATCACACAGACCCGGTCAGCAAAGCGGCGCACGATGTTCAGATCATGCGTGATGAACAACAAGCTCATGCCTTCGGCGCGCTTCAGATCCACCAGCAGTTCCAGAATCTGCGCCTGAATCGTCACATCCAGCGCCGTTGTCGGTTCATCCGCGACCAGCAATTCCGGCCCGTTGGCCAGCGCCATGGCGATCATCACCCGCTGACGCTGCCCGCCGGACAACTGGTGCGGATAGGCGCTCAAACGGCTTTCGGCATCACGGATGCCAACTTTTTCCAGCAGCTCCAGCACCCGCGCACGCGCCCTCGCTCCCGACAGTCCTTGGTGCAGTGACAGGCTCTCCATGATCTGCTTTTCAATCGTGTGCAGCGGGTTGAGCGAGGTCATAGGCTCCTGAAAGATGAAGCTCACATCATTTCCGCGCACTTGCCGCAGCATCCGGTCGGATGCACCGACCAGTTGATCGCCCTTGAACGTGACCGACCCTTCCACTGTGGCAGAATCCGGCAACAAACCCACAGTAGACAATGCACTGACCGATTTGCCCGACCCGGATTCGCCCACCAGTGCGACTGTTTCGCCCTTGTCCACATGGAAGCTGACACCCCGCACAGCGCGTACTTCGCGCCCTTCCTGCAGGAAGGTGACGGACAGGTTTTTGACATCCAGAACACGGCTCATGAAAAGGTCTTTCTGGGGTCGAACGCGTCGCGCACGCCTTCAAAGAT
>SKGU01000070.1 GCA_007117255.1 Natronohydrobacter sp.
CGTCGAGCCGCAGGCCCGTGAACAGCAGGAAGCGATAGAAGGCGGTGTGAACCTCGTTTTCCAGCGCTTCGATCTCGGCCTTCCAGCGAAGCAAGTCGCTTATGATCACCCCTGACGGCGTTTCCTCGTGCCACTCAATCGCCATGGTCGGGCATTCGGGCAAGTCATGCACGCGGCGGGCATGGTTGTAGATGGCGCGGAAGGACTTGAGGACATGGTTGGCCGCGCGCTCGCCGCCGAACTGGGTTTCGCGACCGAGCGCATCGCGGCCGACGCGCGGCTCGGAGATACGTCTGTGCGCCTCGACGGCCATGCCCTTCGTGATCTCGTTCAGCGGCAGGTGCAGCCAGCTTTTCAGATGGATTCGCATCTGGGTCTCGACCGAGGTGCGGTTGTGGTCGGAGCGCAGCTTGGGGCGGGCAAGGTAGGTCTCGAGCGCCTGCTCGAGCGTCGGTATCTTCGCGGCCGTTAGGCGACGTGCGGCGACCCCGGACGAGTGTTCGACGGCGAGCTCCATGGCGACCATACGCGCCTGCCCCGTGTTGATCAGCGGGAAGGCCCCGATCTTTGTCCGCTGCGTGCGCCCGCGGACATCCTTCTGGAAATAGAAGGTCTTGCTCGTCTTGCCGGTGAACAGAGCGAAGCCGCGCACCTCAGTGTCCCAGTACTTCGCGTCGGGTTCGGCCGTGCGGCAGAGCGTGTCCGTGATCTTCTTCCTGTGTGCCATGACGCAACCCCATTGCAGGCATTTTGTAGGCGCGCCGTTGCAACTCACTCGGACACGCTGCCGCAACACAACGCGGTTTCCTCAGTGTTTTCAACCGTCTTGTGAGGTCTTGGGGTTTGCTTCCACTGATGTCATCAGTTTGGGAAGCTGCTGCTCTACCATTGAGCTACACCCGCGATGCCAGTTCGATACCCGGCTCCCTGCATCACGTCAAGAGCGTGTCAGAAAGGAATCTCATCGTCCATATCCGCCGGAGCTGGTGCCGAAGAGCTACCATAGCTCGACGCATAGCCCTGGTCGCGATCATAGCCGCCGCCACTATTGCCGCCGCCGCCTTCTCCGCGACCGTCGAGCATCGTCAATGTGCCGCCGATCCCCGCAACGACAACATCGGTCGAATACCGGTCCTGACCGCTCTGATCCTGCCATTTCCGGGTCTGCAGCGTTCCTTCGACATAGACCTTTGAGCCTTTCTTCAGGTATTGTTCAGCCACCCGAACCAAACCTTCACCGCGCAACACCACATTGTGCCATTCCGTGCGCTCACGCTGCTCACCGCTGGCCTTGTCGCGCCAGCGTTCAGATGTCGCGATACGCAGGTTGCAGATCTTGCCGCCATCGGGAAAGGTCCGCGTTTCCGGGTCGCGGCCCAGATTTCCAATCAGAATGACCTTGTTTACTGAACCTGCCATCGGGGCCCCCTTGTCATGCCATAGCGCCTTGCGCGAATCCGCGTCTAACAAGGCTCTACAACATCGTAGCAGAGTAAAGAAGTGGTTGACGCCGAGTTTCCTCGCCGCAGCGCAAGGGGCTGGCAAAAAATGCCGGATATGTTAAGACTTTTCAAAAATTCAAGTCGGGACAGATGTGATGCGCGAATTCTGGATCATCGGAAGTGCAATTGCACTTATATGGCCAGTTCAGCCTGTTTCTGCACAGGGTCTTAGTCTGTCAGGATCAGGCGCGGCAAATACCCGGATCGAAGCCATGCGCGCGGCCAGCCATGTGATTGACGGCCGCCTGTCACAACAATATTCCGCTTCGGCACGATTGTTGCCCGAAACCACAAGGCGCAATGCAGCGCCGCAACCGGCAATTCCGCGGTATTCCGGCGGCTATCAGGGCGAATTCGTAAGCCTTGCGCGCGCAGCGGCCCGCCGCCATGCGATCCCGGAAGACCTATTTTTGCGTCTTGTCCATCAGGAAAGTCGCTGGAACCCTGCGGCTGTGTCGCATAAAGGCGCGATCGGGCTTGCGCAGCTGATGCCCGGAACGGCGCAGATGTTGCGCGTTGACCCGACGGATCCGCGCCAGAACCTTGAAGGTGGCGCGCGGTATCTTCGCATGATGTATGACAAGTTCGGATCATGGAATCTCGCATTGGCGGCTTACAATGCGGGACCAGGGGCCGTGGAGCGTCATGGCGGCATACCGCCCTTTCGCGAGACACGCGATTATGTCCGCAACATTCTGGGCTCGGGGTGAGTGCATGCACCTGTCATGTCCGTCATGAAAACCCCGATAGATCGGCTTCTGCTCTGTGGCTTGGCGACCGCGATCTTGACCCTGAGATCGCTGCGCTAGATCGCACCTGACAACCGAGTAAAGGCCGTCAATTTGAACGATACGTCACCGATACTTCTTTGGTTCCGACGCGATTTGCGGCTGGGCGATCATCCTGCGCTTCAGACGGCGCTGGAAACAGGCAGACCCGTGATCCCGGTCTTTATCTTCGATACTGTGGCAGAAGGGCTGGGCGCGGCGCCGAAATGGCGTCTTGGACTCGGGATCGAGCGTTTTGCGCAGCGGCTCGATGAAATCGGAAGTCGTCTGATCCTGCGGCGCGGGCCAGCTCTTGATGTGTTTCAGGCGCTGATCCATGAAACCGGCGCGCAATCGGTCTTTTGGACGCGCCAATACGATCCTGATCAGGTCACACGCGACAAAGCCGTGAAGGAAGCCCTGAAGCAGGATGGTATCGAAGCGCGCAGTTTCGCAGGCCATCTGCTTTTCGAGCCTTGGGAAGTCGCGACAGGGCAAGGCAAGTTTTATCAGGTCTATACTCCCTTCTGGAAAGCGGTTCGTAATCGCGCCATCCCCGCGCGTAGCCCTGCCCCAAAGGCCCTGCCCTGCCCAAAGGTCTGGCCCGATAGTGACAGGCTGGAGGACTGGGACATGGGCCGTGCGATGGATCGGGGCGCGGCCATCGTGCGCCCCTATCTCCATATCGGCGAAGCGCAAGCCCAGACACGGCTTGCGGGCTTCGTCCGCGACGCAATTGACGCTTATGATCAGGACCGCGATCGCATGGATCGCGATGCGACATCGGGATTGTCGGAGAACCTGGCCTATGGCGAAATCAGCCCGCTGGCGCTTTGGGACGCAGGACAGCGCGCCCTGTCGGATGGCAAGCGCGGGGCGGAAACCTTCCTCAAGGAAGTGGTCTGGCGTGAATTTGCCTATCACCTGATCTATCACACGCCGCATATCACGCACCAAAGCTGGCGCGAAGGGTGGGATGCCTTCCCCTGGCAGAAGGAAAGCGCCGAGACATTGCGCTGGAAGCAGGGGCGTACAGGGATCACGATTGTCGATGCGGCAATGCGTGAGCTTTATGTCACCGGGCGCATGCACAATCGCGCACGCATGCTTGTGGGCTCATACCTGACCAAACACATGATGACGCATTGGCGGGTCGGGCAGGACTGGTTCGCAGAGTGTCTGATCGATTGGGATCCGGCAGCCAATGCCATGGGATGGCAGTGGGTCGCAGGGTCCGGGCCTGACGCGTCGCCCTATTTCCGGATCTTCAACCCTGAAACTCAGGCGAAAAAGTTTGATCCCAAAGGCGCCTATCGCAGGCGCTGGCTGGCCGAGCTCTCGGATGACCCGCCCGAAACCGCCCTGCAATTCTTTGCGGCTTGCCCGCGCAGCTGGGACATGAGTCCTGACCAATCTGCGCCCGCGCCGGTTGTACCCCTTGCTGATGGGCGCGCGCGCGCGCTTGCAGCCTATGAAAAACGAAAACAAGGCTGAACAGCCAGGACAGGACTGAAAGACACATGACAGATATGGCATTGCATCACAGCGGGATGAAGACAATCCTGACCTCGCTTTCGGGCCAGTACGATCTGCCGCGCTATTTTGCACAGGCTTTCGCACGGGCCGAACGTCTGAACAAAGGTCGGCTGGACGTGACCCTGCCCGACGGCCGCCAGTTTCGGGCCCAGGGCCGGGCGCCCGGACATGTCGCGCATCTACATGTGCATGATACTGACCTCTTTGCGCGGCTGATCCGCGAAGGTGATGTGGGATTTGCCGAATCCTACATGGAAGGCGGCTGGTCCACCCCGGATCTGCAAGCTTTCATGGACCTGATCAATGACGACAACCCGTCGGTCTACGACGAGGCCGTGGGCATGCGCCTGGTGCGCGCCCTAGAGCGCCTGCGTCATGGGTTCCGGGCCAACTCCAAGGCACAGGCGCGCAAGAACATCTCGTATCACTACGATCTGGGCAATGATTTCTATGCGCTCTGGCTTGACCCGAGCATGACCTACTCTTCTGCTCTGTTCAATACGGGTGATGAAAGCCTCGAAGAGGCTCAGGAAGCCAAATACGCCGCGATGGTGGACCGGATGGATGTGCAGCCGGGTGATCATGTGCTGGAAATCGGCTGCGGCTGGGGGGGATTTGCCGAATATGCAGCGCAAAAGCGCGGCTTGCGTGTGACCGGGCTGACAATCTCGCAGGCCCAGCATGATTTCGCGACCGCGCGTATGGCGCGCTGCGGGCTGTCGGATCGGGTCGAAATCCGCATGCAGGACTACCGCGACACCGAAGGCCAGTTCGACGGGATCGCTTCGATCGAGATGTTCGAAGCGGTGGGCGAAAAATATTGGCCGCGCTATTTCCGGGCGGTCCATGAGCGCCTCAAGCCAGGCGCGAAAGCTGTCATCCAGATCATAATGGTGCCGGATATGCGCTTTGCCTCTTATCGCAACCATGTGGATTTCATCCAGAAATACATCTTCCCCGGCGGCATGCTCGGCGCGCCTTCGCCCGTGCGCAAAACCGCGCAGGCGCAAGGCCTGCGCTATATCGGCACGCATGATTTCGGACCCAGCTATAGCGAAACCCTGCGGCGCTGGAACGCCACCTTTCAGGCGCAATGGCCGCGGATCTCTGCCATGGGCTATGACATGCGCTTCAAACGGATGTGGGAATTCTATCTGACATCCTGCGCGAGTGCATTCGCCAGCGGCACATGTGATGTCACACAGCTGGTGCTCGAACGTCCCTGATCTGTCGCAGATGCAAGTCGGGTGGGCAGGCCATAATCTTGTCCGATTCTCTGACTATCTTGCTCGGATCATTCGGATATGTCTTAAGAGCGAGCCTGATATGCCCACCTTGACCCGACTTGCATCAATGATCCTTTTTGGTGGCCTGACCTATCTGGTCGGCATGCGCTACCAGATGCTTTACGACGATCCACCCGAGGCGTTGAGCGGCAACCTGTTTCTTGCTGTCATCGCTGCGGCTGTGGGGTGGTATTTCGTCGGTCCACGCATTGACCGCTCCTATTTTCGCAGTGTGACAGTCGTGCTTCAGGGGTATATCGCGACGCTTTTCGGTGCGCTGTTCCTCTATGGGTTCTACGACGCCTTCACCAAAGGGTATGCGATGCAGTATCGCAACTTTGACGATGCGATCAACGGTGTGATGACCGTTTCGGCAGAACATCTGATGCGGATGCTGGATCAGGACTTCATGATCTTCATCGCGCTTCTGACGGTTACAATCGCAGTCGTCATCACCACAATATACCGCACAGCCGAAGCAAGACGGCTTGCACGCTGAGCCGCTGCACCTGTTTGCGCAATCAACGCAGTCGGGAACACCGGATCGTCATTGTTTTGCGCGCCCTGCCCCTTTAACCCTCGCATGGAGAAATTTCATCCAAGGAGCAAGCCATGCGCGCAACTCGTGTCGTTCAGAAAATCCTCAGCAACTATGAAAGCGACACGCCTGGTGTGAAGGCCAATCTGTGCCGCATGCTGATGCAGGGCAAGCTTGGCGGCACCGGCAAGATGATCATTCTTCCGGTCGATCAGGGCTTCGAGCATGGCCCCGCGCGTACCTTCGCAGCCAATCCGGCCGCCTATGATCCGCATTATCATTTCCAACTCGCGATTGATGCGGGGCTGAATGCCTATGCGGCACCGTTGGGCATGATCGAGGCGGGCGCCGATACCTTTGCCGGTCAGATCCCGACGATCCTGAAGGTGAACTCCGCCAATTCGCTGATGTCAGGCACAGCAGGCAAGAATCAGGCAATCACCGGATCGGTTGATGATGCGCTGCGTCTGGGCTGCTCGGCGATCGGCTTCACGATCTACCCTGGCAGTGATTGCGCCTTGGGGATGTTCGAGGAGATCTCGGCGATGCGCGAAGAGGCTGCGGCCAAAGGCGTGGCGACTGTGATCTGGTCTTATCCGCGCGGTGAGGCGATCACCAAGGATGGCGAAACTGCGATTGATGTGGCGGCTTACGCCGCCCAGATCGCGGCCTTGCTGGGCGCGCATATCATCAAGATCAAATTGTCGACGGATCATCTGATGCTGCCGGAGGCGAAAACCGTTTATGAGGACAAGCTGATCGACATCGCCACACAGGCCGCGCGGGTCAAGCATTGCATGGATGCCAGCTTCAACGGGCGGCGGATCGTGGTGTTTTCGGGCGGCGCCAAGAAAGGCGCTGATTCCGTTTACGATGATGCACGCGCCATTCGTGACGGCGGCGGCAATGGATCGATCATCGGGCGCAACAGTTTTCAACGCGACCGTGACGAAGCGCTTGCGATGCTCGCCAAACTGGTGGAGATCTACAAAGGCAAGGCGTAACCTGTCCCGCAGACAGGGCATGCCACGCATGAACCCGACAAAATGCAGCGCGCCCCTTTCGGGCGCGTTTTGCGTTCCACGGGGACTTGTCATGAATAAAGGATCAGAATAGACGTAACTTTATAACATGACATGAGCTTTTTATGCGTCTGAAGATAAATCCGTTGTCGTCAGCAGGACGGAGTTGCGCGGATAAGTGTCGTGAGCCCGGAACCGTGTCTGGTCCGCTCCTAACGGTGGTCTGGTTGAAGGACAGATGACAGTCATGGCGCGCAATCTGTCCACACATCTTCGCCGCAAACGTGTCAGTACAATGGCGCAGTATGACCGCCTTCCTGCCGAGTTGCGCGGGTGGCTGGCGCAGGCGCGTCTGCCGTGGAGTGCGCAATCTGCGGCCCGCCAATGGCAGCGCGCACTGCACGCCGCACGGGGCGATATCATGGCAGCACGCGCCGCGCTGTCGCAACTGGAGGAGCGCTTGATTGCGCGCGATGCGATGCAGGTCTGGGGGGCTGATCATCCCGCAGCGCAGAACCCTGAGATCCAACCTGATCGCGCCGCTGCCAACTCTCACAAGTTACAGCCGGGTCACCGTCGCAACGCAGCCAGCAGTTCAGCGTTGACATAGCCATCAGGTGGCAAGCCTCGCGCGCGCTGCCAGGCCTGCACTGCAGCAATCGTCGCAGGACCGATCCGACCATCTATTCCGGCTGTGTCATGCCCCAGTGCATTCAGCCGACGCTGCAACTCCATACGCTCGGACAACGATAGCGCGCGATCGCTGCGCGGCCATTGCCCGCGCAATGGCCCTGCCCCGCGCAGCCGGTCCGACAGATGGCCGACAGCGAGCACATAGGCATCCGAGATGTTGTATTCCTTCAACACGTCATAGTTCTGATAGGCCAGAAAGGCTGGCCCCGACGCCCCGCCTGGCAGGATCAGCCGCGATGTCCCGCTGACGATCTGTTCGCCACCTGCAGCGCGTAGCCCGGCGCGGGTCCAGGCTTGCGCTGATTGGCTTGACCCGGTCAGCCCGAGGTCAAATGCAGCCGGCAGGATCACCTCGACCGCCCAGGGCTGACCGCGCACCCAACCGCGCCGGGCCAGATAATTCGCAGCCGACGCAAGCGCATCGGCCGGATCACTCCCCCAGACGTTTCGGGCGCCGTCGCCGGTAAAATCGACCGCATAGCTGAGATAGC
>SKGU01000126.1 GCA_007117255.1 Natronohydrobacter sp.
ATCTGGAACCGGGCTTGGAGGAAACGGCGTTCTACGACCCGTCAAACTTCACCTATCCGTCGGGCGCTTACGGCTGCGAGATCGAGTTGGACCCGGAAACCGGCAAGATCGACATCCTGCGTTTCATCGCGGCAGATGATTTCGGCAATATCGTAAATCCGATGATTGTTGAGGGTCAGGTGCATGGCGGGCTTGCGCAAGGGATCGGGCAGGCACTTCTGGAAAACTGCGTCTATGACGATCAGGGTCAGCTTTTGTCCGGCAGCTTCATGGATTACGCCATGCCGCGCGCGGATGATGTGCGGGGCTTCACGGTTGATCATAGCTGCATCACACCCTGCACGCACAACCCGTTGGGCGTGAAAGGCTGCGGCGAGGCGGGCGCGATCGGCTCGCCGCCTGCGGTGGTCAATGCGGCCATTGATGCGCTGCACCGCGCGGGCCACACCCATGTCACCCATATCGACATGCCCCTGACGCCCTCGCGCGTCTGGGCAGCGATGAATAGCTGAGGGAGGAGCAAACCATGCATAACTTCGAGTTCGTGAAACCCGTCAGCGTTGCCGAAGCCGTAGCCGCATTGGCGAATGGCGAGGCGCAGCCGCTGTCGGGCGGCCAAACCCTGATCCCGTCAATGAAAGCGCGCCTTAACGCGCCCGAAGTGCTGGTCAGCCTGACCGGGATTGCGGAAATGCAGGGCGTCAGCCGCGATGGTGGATCGTTGGTTGTGGGGGCGGCGACGACCCATGCCACGGTCGCCCGCGATGCCGCCAGCCATTTCCCCGGACTTGCCGCGCTCGCAGGTCAGATCGGGGATCCGGCAGTGCGCAACCGGGGCACATTGGGCGGCAGTGTCGCCAATAATGACCCCTCTGCCTGCTATCCGGCAGCGGTGTTGGGCACTGGCGCGACCATCGTGACCAATACGCGCGAAATCGCGGCGGATGACTATTTTCAGGGCATGTTCACGACGGCTCTGGAAGAAGGCGAGATCATCACGGCGATCCGCTTTCCGATACCGGAAAAATCTGCCTATGCGAAGTTCCTGCAACCTGCGTCACGATTTGCACTGACGGGCGTGTTTGTGGCGAAGTATGCCTCTGGCGTGCGCGTGGCGGTGACAGGCGCATCAGAGGGCGGGGTGTTCCGCTGGGCGGAGGCTGAGGCGGCGCTGTCGTCCAGTTTCGATGCCGAGGCCATTGCAGGGTTAAGTTGTTCGCCCGATGAGATGATCGCGGATTTGCATGGCACGCCGGAATATCGCGCGCATCTGGTTCGTGTGATGACCCAGCGGGCGGTGCGCGCGGCCAGTTGATTGCGGCGATCTGTGCGAAAATGAAAGAGGGCCCGCGCGGCCCTCTTTTGCTTTTCCGGCTTGGAATTGGCGCATGGATGCTTAGCTTGTGCAGCAATCAACCTGACAGGAGGCTCCATGAGCATCGACCTTCACTACTGGCCCACACCGAATGGCTGGAAAATCTCCATCGCGCTGGAAGAAATGGGCCTGCCCTACAAGGTGCATTTCGTGAATATTGGCGCGGGCGATCAGTTCAAACCTGAATTTCTGAAGATCGCGCCGAATAACCGAATGCCCGCGATTGTCGATCCTGACGGGCCGGATGGGGCGCCGATCTCGATATTCGAATCCGGTGCGATCCTGCAATATCTGGCGCGCAAGACCGGGCAATTTGGCGGCCCGACCGAACGTGACCGCGTGGCGGTTGATCAATGGCTGATGTGGCAGATGGGCGGTCTTGGACCGATGGCGGGGCAGGCGCATCATTTCCTGAAATACGCGCCCTCAATGGAGCCACCGAATGATCTGCCCTATGCCAAGGATCGCTACCGTAACGAGACTGCGCGGCTCCTTGGCGTGCTGAACAAGCAACTGGCCGATAATGAATATGTCGCCGGGAATTTTTATTCTATCGCTGATATGGCGATCTGGCCCTGGGCGACGCTGTGGGAAGGGCAGGAACAGACGCTTGACGACAAGCCCCATCTGGCGCGCTGGCTTGATCTGGTGGGCGCGCGTGCCGCGGTACAGAAAGGCAAAGCGCTGGGGGCCGATAAACGCTCGGATGTGCAAAAGGACCGTGAAGCGCAGAAAAACCTGTTCGGCAAACGCGACTGACGCGCTGGGGCAGCCTTCAGGCTGCCCTTACTCTTTGGGTGCAGAACTGTACCGCTCGAACAGTTTTCCCTGCAACATGAAGAATGCAAACAGGGCCAGCGGCAGCGCAAAGGTGCGGAAATTCACCCAGGCATCGGTCGACATGGTGCGCCAGACCAGTTCATTTGCAAGGGCCATCGCGGCAAACATCAGCGCCAGACGTTTTGTCAGCAGCATCCAGCCGTCATGCGTGAGTGGAAGCGCGCCTTCCATCACCAGCTCTAGCCAGCTTTGACCGCGCGCAAGCCCGATGAACAAAAGCGCAGCAAATATGGAATAGACTGCAGTGGGCTTCATCTTGAAGAAGCGCTCGTCATTAAGCCACACAGTCAGCCCGCCAAACACGACCACCATGACCAGTGTGACCAGTTGCAGCTTGCTCAACCGCCCCGACAGTTTCCAAAGCGCAAAAGTGGCGATGGCCATCAAGGGAATGAATGCTGCAGTCAGTAGGATGAAGGCGTCATATTCGGTGCCACCAATGACATAGCTTTGTCCACGCGTGGTGATATAGCCCATGAAGAACAGAAACACCGGTCCCAGCTCAAGCCCGATCTTCACAGCAGGTGAAACCTGTTTTTCTGACATGATGCCCTCGGTTGGTTGTCTGGAACGCTTATCGCGGCTCAGGATGCGATGCGCAACACCACATCGCGGCCCCGGCGGTTATAGCGCAGTTCATTCTCACCTATTGCTGTGACCTGACCGCCATCCAGCGATTCACCTACCCGAACCGCGACCACGCGCCCATTCGACAACCGCACCAAGGCTCGGCGGCTGGATGACGTGCCCATGACGCCAATCAGATTGATCTGGCGAAGGTTGATAGCCCGCGCTTGCGTCGCTTCGCGCGCAACAGACGCAGAGGCAGGTATGGGCGGCGCTGGTTGAACAGCGGCGCGCGCTGTCTGGATCGCGGCTTCAGGCGCGGCAGTACTTGCAGGGGCCTGCGCTTGAGTGCGGGCTTGCGCGGCGCGGAGCGTGCGCTGAACGACCGCTGAAAACTGCCCCGGACGCGCGCCCGGACGCAGTGAGGCCGCGACAGCAAGGTCAGACGCATCCAACTCAGGCGCTGCGGCGGCGGTTGCGACCGCTTCGGCCAATGTGTCAGGACGCGTCGCGGGGCGCAAGGCAGTCAGCGCAACGCCGCCCGGAGGCGGCGTGTTCAGCCCGGCCTGATCGGCGCTTGCATTGTCTTCAGGCTGGTCAGGCGTGGTCTCGCCCTCTGGGTCTGGAGATGACGCAGGTTCCGGCGCGGGTTCCGTTTCCGGCAGGTCCGGTGCCAGCCCGGCAGGACGTTCGGGTGGGGTCACTGCCGGGCTGCCCTCGGTCACATTGATGACCAGCGAAGATTCGTCTACCGGCGCAGGAGGTGAGTCCGGCACCACCGCAGTTTCCGGCTCTGGTTGCGGCACAGGGTCCGGGTCCGGCACTGCTGCGGCTTCAAGCTCTGGCGCCAATCCTTCAGGGCGCACGGGTGGTGTGACTGGTGGGGTGCCTTCGGTCACAGCGATTTCCAGCGCCTCTTCACCCGCGGGCAAGCCAGTTTCTGGCTGCACGGCCGTATCGTCGGGGGCCAGATCACCGGGTTCCGCCGGGATAGCATCTTCTGCCGAGAGCGCTGCCGTGGCTAGGTCTTCACGCAAGGGCGGCAGCGGCTCAGTGCCGAACGGGGCAGGTGCGCTGGGGGCTTCGGGCAGGGGAACAGTTTCTTGCGGTGGCAACAATGATGACGACCGAAGTCCGGCGATACGACCCGCGTTCACGTCATTGCCAGAAAGGGGTGGCGATGGGTCTGTCGCGGCTTGCGCATCTTGCGCCAGTTCTGGTCCTGTTGCGTCGATTGGCAATTGTTGCGCTGCGTCTTCAAGGCCAAGTGCTGCCTCGATCTCGTCTTGCAACGGCGCGTCGTCAAGCGGTGCGGTCAATTCTGGGTCTAACGGCGCAGGCTCAATTACCGGATTAAGGTCTTCGGCCAATTCAGGCGCAGGCTCTGGGCCTGTCACCGTCATGTAGAACACCCAGATTGCGACGGCCAGCAACAGCATGCCCACGCCGGCAAGTACCAGCAAGGCGCGCCGCGCAGGGTTTGCTTCTGGTTCGTCGCGGTTGCGCGCACCGAAGATCGTCATGCGCTCGACTTCGGTTTGGCTGCCGTCTGATCCCGCGCGCGCACTCAATGTGTCGAGCGGGTCTTTACGCCTTGGCAACATCTCTTTGACGGGCCGCGTGGGGGCGGGCTTGTTCTTGCCAGTGGCCGGCGCCGCGCGGCCTGATGACTTGGGCCGTCCGGTGGCTGGCGCCTTGGCAGGCAAGTCGGGTTTCGCTTCCGCCACTGCTGGCTTGGGTGCAGTGTCAGACGGTGCAGCTTTTTCTGACACAGATGGCTTTGGGCCACCAAGTGATTTGCCGAGAGAGCCGAAAGCCAGCTTTGAGAGGCCTTGACCAGAGGTTAATCTGGTGCGCAGCGAGCCAAGCAGATCTTTTCCTGACCTTGTTGGTGCCTTGGCGCCCGGTGTCTTGGCGGGGGCGGTGTCGCGTGTCGTGACCGCAGCGCGACGAGAGCGGAAAGCCACCGCCGCCCCATCTGTTGCGTCAGAATCCGGCTTTGGTGCCGCAATTGCTGGTGCCTTGATACCGGACAGCGCGGTTTCTGGTTGGGGTTCTGCAGCTTTCGCTTTTGCGGGTTCTGCTTTTGCGGCGGGGGCATTTGGCTTCGGGGCTTCGGCGCTCGCCTTCTGCGCCTGATCGCGCTTCTCTGGCTTGGTTTTCGTGTCGCTGGCTGCGGCAGTTTTTGACGGCGCGTTGTCAGACACAGTGTCCGCTGCAGGCGCGGCTTCGACTGTCTGGGATGGCTTCGGCGTCGGGGTTTGCTCTACCAGTTCAGGGTCCGGCAGCGTGGCAATTCCGGTTTCGCGCAAGATATCGCGGTCACGCTCCAGAAGGGTGGGATCGCCCAATATCGCACGGGCGTTGCGGGTCGTGCCGAAAAACGGTTCTTGCGTAAATCGACCGGATTCGGCTGCACCGACCACGCTGACCGGGTTCAGGCCGTAGAGGTTGGCGAAATCTTCTGCCTCGATCACAGTTTCGCGGGCGACAACAGCCACATGCGCAGTGCCGCCGCTGACCGTCCAGTCAAAATCCAGTTCTTCGACAGGATACGGCGTGCGTCCGGCAAGCTGCGCGCGGATTTCATGCGCCTGCATGTCCGGGTTCTTGGCAGTGACATCGACGTCACAAAATAGGATCTGATCATCCGGTACGACGAGTTTGGTCTGAACACCCTCTGGCGCAAGTGATGCCGCGATCTTGGCCAGGTCACGCATCTGGGCGTCCATTTGCTGCGACTCTGGCGACACCGCGCCAACGCGCAACCAACCAGATGCGCCGCGTTGCCACAGCGTGATACCGTCTTTAGTAAGACCCAGTGCGAAATTTGGTTTCATACCGTGCCCTTAGCACATGAGGCCGAAGCTTCGGGAGTCACAAAACCCTCATCTTCAAAAAACGGGGCGAAAAATCGCCCATCGAAATGAAAAACGACTTCCCCGCATGCCGCGGTCTGTGCTGCGCGCGGGGAAGCCTGATGTCTTGAGCGTCAGGACGTGGCCTTTGCAAGTGCCTGATCCAGATCTGCGATGATATCATCCGCATCTTCCAGCCCGATCGACAGTCGCACCACATTTGGCGCAGCCCCGGCGGCGATCTGTTGCTCTTCGGTCAACTGCCTGTGTGTGGTCGAGGCCGAGTGGATGATCAGCGACCGAGTGTCCCCAAGATTAGCCACATGACTGAAAAGATTGACGGAATCAATCAGTTTGACGCAGGCTTCATAGCCATCTTTCAGCGCGAAAGTGAACAGGGACGACGCGCCTTTGGGGCAGATACGCGCCACGCGGTCATGATAGGGTGACGAGGGCAGGCCCGCATAGGTGACATGCGCCACGCGGTCATGCTGTTCCAGCCATTTGGCGACTTTCACGGCATTGGCGCAGTGTTTGTCCATTCGCAGCGACAGGGTCTCAATCCCAAGAAGGGTATAATGCGCAGCCTGCGGGTTCAGCGTCATGCCCAGATCGCGCAGCCCGATGGCGATGCTGTTGAAAGTGAAAGCCAGCGGCCCAAAGGTTTCATGGAATTTCAGCCCGTGATATGCGGGCTCCGGGTCTGACATGGACGGGAATTTCCCGTTCGACCAGTTAAACTTGCCCGAATCAATAATACAGCCACCCGTCACAGTGCCATTGCCAGTCAGGTATTTGGTCATGGAATGTACCACCAGCGTTGCGCCATGCTCAATCGGGCGGCACAGATAGGGGGTGGCCGTCGTGTTATCGACGATCAGCGGCACGCCCGCGCGGTCTGAAATTGCTGAGATCGCGTCGAGATCGGTGATATATCCGCCCGGATTGGCAATGGATTCGCAAAACACTGCGCGGGTGTTTTCATCGATTGCGGCTTCGACCGCCTCCAGGTCGTCGAAATCGACGAATTTCGCAGACCATCCGAAGCGCTTGATCGTGTGGCTGAATTGCGTGACTGTGCCACCATATAGCCTATTTGAGGCAACAACATTCAAACCCGGTCCCATCAGCGGGAAGAGCGCCATGATCTGCGCGCCATGCCCGGATGAGCAGCACACCGCACCAGCGCCGCCTTCCAGCGTGGCCATGCGTTCCTGCAATGCCGCGACAGTGGGGTTGGTGAGGCGCGAGTAGATGTAGCCCACTTCCTGCAGATTGAAGAGCGCGGCCGCATGGTCAGCGTCGCGAAAAACAAAGGCAGTGGACTGATAGATCGGAACCTGACGCGCGCCTGTGGCCGGGTCAGGCCGTGCGCCCGCATGGATTTGCTGCGTGTCAAATCCGGGTTGTGTCTCGCTCATGGTCGCTCCTCCGCTGCGGTTCTTTGGCCGCGAAGCTAGACGAGGGGATGGCACAGGGCAAGAGAGGAGTGCGGCAGTTGGCCGCGCTCAGGCTGCGTCAGCTTTTTCGGGCTTCGTGTCCGGTACCGTCGCGTCAGATTTGTCGGGCGCGGGCAAGGCCTTGGCTTCATCGGGCATCTGTTCGGGCAGATCGATTGTCAGCGTGCCTTCTTCCGGGTAGATCGTGATGCGCGGCTTGGGCGACAGGGTGGACAGAATCTCATTCAATTCCTTTTGTGCGCGCAGCACGGTTTCACGTTGGGTCTCGCGCTTGACCAGCGGCGCTTCCGATTTCGAGCCGAACAAAAACTTGAACATGGGACAATTCCTTTCTTCTTTTATCGCGCTTAGCACAGCGGGCGCGTTCAGGAAAAGGGTCTGTGCTGCACTGCGGCGATTTTGCGCTACCGTTTAAAGGTCAGGTAAAACCATCTGCGCGCCGTGTCGCCCCAACAGTGTCGCCGCGCCGGTTCAGGATCGGCCCCAGATAGGTATTCACCACCGGATGCGCGGCATCCAGCGCGCCGTGGCGGATCAGAAGGGCGGTAATCGCGGCCTCTGCGGCGCGGACACCGCCATCCACGATCTTCAGCGCGATGCCAAGGCGTTGCTCTGGCAGAATTGCGACATAGACGGCTTCGGCCCCGGTCTTGACAGAAACACGCCCGCCCATCGCGCGCATCAGGTCCGTGCAGGCGCGGGTTTCGCCTGCGACCAGATCAGGATGGGCCGCC
>SKGU01000376.1 GCA_007117255.1 Natronohydrobacter sp.
GAAGGCATCGGCACCCGCGTCGTATCCTTCCCCTGCTGGGAATTGTTCGAGCAGCAACCCGAAGCGTATCGCCGCAAGGTGCTGCCTGCCGGGCCAGTACGGGTCGCAGTAGAGGCCGCGATCCGCTTTGGCTGGGACCGTTGGCTGTTCGGGGAGCGTGGGCGTCGCGAAAAATCGGGCTTCATCGGCATGCATGACTTCGGCGCGTCGGCACCGGCGCCGGAACTTTACCGCGAATTTGGCATCACCGCCGAAGCAACCGCGGCAAAGGTCAAGGAATTGCTGGGCTGATAGGTAGGGTGCGTGGTTTCCACGCACCTTCCGTTTGACCGTGAAAAAGGGTGCGTGGAAACCACGCACCCTACTTTTTTGCCCGAATGTTGCGCAGCTTATTGCGGTGACAGCCCGCGCAACCGCTCTCCGCGCCGACGCAGCAGTTCCACCACCGTCAGAAGCGCGATCGACAGGATCACCAGAATGGTCGCAACCGCCAGAATGGTTGGGCTGATATCCTCGCGGATGCCCGACCACATCTCGCGCGGGATGGTGCGTTGTTCCACACCCGCCACAAACAGCACCACCACGATTTCGTCAAACGAGGTGATGAACGCAAACAGCGCCCCGGAAATAACCCCCGGCAAGATCAACGGCATGGTGATCTTGAAGAAGGTACGGGTCGGCGATGCGCCCAGATTTGCCGCAGCGCGGATCAGCGACTGATCGAAACTCACTAATGTCGCTGTGACCGTGATCACCACGAAAGGCGTGCCAAGCGCCGCATGGGCAAGGATCACCCCCAGATATGTCTGTGCGATATTGATCGATGAGAAGAAAAAGAACATGCCCGCAGCCGAGATGATCAGCGGCACGATCATCGGCGAGATCAGGATGCCCATGATCAGGCCCTTTGCAGGCATTTCCGAGCGCGACAAACCCAGTGCAGCCAATGTCCCCAAGGTGGTCGAGAGCACTGTCGCCCCGATCCCGATGAGGAAGCTGTTGCGGATCGAACGCATCCAGCTTTCAGACCCCAGGAAATCCCGGTACCAGCGCAAGCTGTAGCCTTCCGGGTTCAGCGTCAGCATTTCACGCGTGAAGGTGAAGAAGGGCTGCGCATTGAAGCTCAGCGGGATCATGATCAGGATCGGCGCAAGCAGGAAGAAGAAGATCGAGAAGCAGATCACGCGAAAGGCGTAATACCAGACCTTGTCCTTGGTGGTGTAATAGGCGGGCATGGACATGATGGTTTCTCCTTACCCGAATTTCAGGCTGTCTGTGCCGACAAGCCGGTTATAGAGCCAGTAGAGGGCCAGCACACCGACCAGCAGCAGCGACCCAAGGGCCGCCGCCAGCCCCCAGTTCAGCGATTGCTGGATATGGCGCGCGATTTCATTCGAGATCATGCGTCCGGACTGGCCACCGACAAGCGCGGGTGTGATGTAATAGCCAATCGAGATAATGAAGACGAGCACGCCCCCTGCCCCGATCCCCGGCAATGTCTGCGGGAAATAGACCCGGCGGAAAGCGGTCGAAGGTGTCGCACCCAGTGATTTGGCCGCACGCATGTAACTTGGCGGAATGGTTTTCATCACGGAATAGAGCGGCAGCACCATGAAAGGCAGCAGGATATGGGTCATGGCAATGATCGTGCCTGTCTGATTATACATCAGGTTCAATCGGTTCCCGTCGCTGATCAATCCGATATTGACCAACAGTTCGTTGATCACCCCCTGTTGTTGCAAGAGCACGATCCAAGCCGACGTTCGCACCAGAAGCGATGTCCAGAAGGGCAACAGCACTGCGATCATCAGCAAGTTCGCGTAGCGCATGGGCAGGGTAGACAGGAAATAGGCGATGGGAAAACCAAGCAGGAAGGTCATTCCCGTGATCGCAAGGCTGAGCACCAAGGTGCGAATGAAGAGCGACACATAAATCTGACGATTTTCGTCGCGCCGGACGATCTGTCCATCCTCGTTATACTCTCGGTCCAGCGCCGCAACATAGTATGACAGCGTCAACGGGCGGCCTTCGCGCTGGATGACGCGCCACAGCTCCAGTTGTCCCCAGAGCCGGTGTGCATCCATGAACGCATCTTTATAAGGGGCCTCGAAATCGGAGACGCTGCGTGCGGTTCGTGAAATAGCGCTACGGGCGGCACTTAGCTCGTAGTTGAGGCGAATGCCAAGCGGGCCAATCAACTGGTCGCGGCGCGCACGCTCCTGATCTTCGACCATATCCGCATGCAGCGCGGCATAGACGCTTTCGTCAGGCAGCGTCCTGCCATCCCAATCCTGCAAAGCGTCCAGCGTGCGCGGAAGTGCATTGACGATCTGCGGGTTATCCACCGAGCGCCACATCATCTGGGCAATCGGGAACGCAAAGAAAATCACGATGAATGCCAGCAGGGGCGCTACAAGCAAAAATGCCGTAAATTTGCGGCGGCGGTTCGCGCGCTCCAGGGCACGGCGCAACGGCGTGCCATCAGATGTGACCAGCCGGCCTCTGCTGTCGGTTTCGCTTCCGACCTGCTCTGTTGCATCCGCCATCGCCATGCATGTGCTCCCTGCACTTGAAACGTCGTTCAGTCATATCCGATAGGACGATCAGGGCGCGGAAATCCGCGCCCTGATCGGGTCTGCTTACTGCAGCATCCAGTTTGCAAAGCGCTCACGCAGCTCGTCGCCATAGTCGATCCAGAAGTCGTTATCCAGAACGATCGGCGCGAAGTAGTTGTCCGGGTTGGTCGGCATGTGCTGGTTCATGTCGATGCCCAGATCAGCGTGCTCACCCACCAGCGGCGCCGAGGATGCGCGCGCAGGACCGTAGCTGATGTACTTCGCCTGATCTGCAAGACGCTGAGTGTCGGTTGCGAAATACAGGTATTCCATCACGACATCGACATTCGGGCCATCTGCGGGCACGACCCAGCCGTCCCATTCAACAATCTGACCGTCCCAGATGATGTCAAAGGGCTGGCCTTCTTCTTCGATCGCCGCGAACATCCGCCCGTTATAGCCGGTGGTAAACACAACTTCGCCATCCGCCAGCAATTGCGGGGCCTGTGCGCCTTCGGTCCAGAAGATGATGCTGTCCTTGATCGTGTCGAGCTTCGCGAAAGCGCGGTCTACACCTTCCGGGGTGCTCAGGACATCATAGATATCGTCCGGGTCAACGCCATCTGCGTAAAGCGCCCATTCCAGATTGGTGCCAGGACGGTCTTGCAATGCGCGACGACCGGGGAAGTTTTCGAGATCGAACAGATCAGCAATCGACGACGGCTGATTGTCATCCGCGAAGGCATCCGGGCGATAGGTCAGAACGGTCGAATACACGATCTGCGGGATAAAGCACTCACCCAGGCTGCCCGGCAGGAAGTCTTCGCTTGCAGGGGTTCCGTCAGGTGCAGGTGCCAGCATCGCGTCATGGTCGATCGGCATGACGATACCTTCATCGCATGCAAGCTGCGCATCCGATGGCAGCATATCGACCAGATCCCACGTCACATTGCCGGCCTGAGCCTGTGCACGCAGACCTGCCAGAGCATTGGCCGAGCCGTCATCATTGATGATGGTGACATGCGGATTCGCTTCCATGAAGGGCTCATGATAGGCGCGCTGCTGGCTGGCTGTGTAAGCTCCGCCCCAAGAAACGATGGTCAGCGAGACCGGGTCCTGTGCTGCGGCACTGAGCGCTACAACACTGACGGCCGAGCTTAGCGCGATCAGTTTTACTTTGGATGACATAGATAACCTCCTTGGTTTGGTTTCTGGCACAGCATGAAGCTGCGCCAATTCGTTCAGCTCTGTCCCTCGGACCTTTTGTCCGCAGGCTGTTGTCGGCTCACGCCGGACAATCAAGCGCGCGGCAATCCTTCGGCAACCAGCCGATTTCGATCATGTCCCCCGGCTTGTGACGCACCTGATCCGGTGCGTTGCGGGTTTTCATTACGAAATTCTCGTTCCCGGCCACTTTGAGACGTGTCCGGAACACATCGCCCATATAGATGAATTCAAGGACTTGAGCCTTGATCAGATGGGCTTCGGAATCAAGTCGATCCTTGTTGGCCTCGACCCGTTCGGGCCGAATGGAAACGCGGGTACGTTCCCCCACCTTGGTAACATTGACAGGCTTGGCGTCAATCAGCTCGCCGCCGTCCAGCTCTACCACGCAATGCTCACCCTTGATTTCCTTGACCACGCCGTCAAGCGTATTGTTCTCACCGATGAACTGCGCAACGAAGCTGTTCTTCGGCTCCTCGTACAGCACATCTGGCGGGTCGAGTTGCTGGATGCGCCCGTCTTCGAACACAGCCACATTGTCCGACATCGTCAGCGCTTCAGTCTGGTCATGGGTCACATAAACAGTGGTGATCCCCAAGTCATGCGCAAGACGGGTGATTTCAAACTGCATATGCTCGCGCAACTGCTTGTCGAGAGCGCCAAGCGGCTCATCCATCAGCACCAGTTCCGGCTCGAACACCAGCGCGCGCGCAAGGGCAATACGCTGCTGCTGACCGCCCGAAAGCTGTGCGGGCCGCCTGTTCACGAAAGCGCCCATTTGTACCATGTCGAGCGCGCGCATGATCTTCTTCTCACGCTCGGATTTGCCAAGCCCGCGCACTTCCAGAGGAAAGCCCAGATTCTCGCCCACAGTCATATGCGGGAACAGCGCATAGTTCTGGAACACCATACCGATGCCACGTTTATGCGGCGGCACCGAGTTGATCGGCTTCCCATCCAACAGGATTTCGCCACTGGTGGCAGTCTCGAAGCCGGCCAGCATCATAAGGCAGGTGGTTTTGCCTGACCCGGACGGGCCCAGCATTGTCAGAAACTCGCCTTTGGCTACGGACAGGTTCAAGTCCTTCACCACCAGAGTTTCGCCATCATAGCTTTTCTGAACTCCATCAAATACGACGAAGCCGTCGCTCGCTTGACCTGCGACCACGCTTATCTCCCCGTTTTTCGGCGGTAATCCGCTCTTGTCATAGACTAAGTAAAACCAAGGGCCACCTGCATTGCAAGCAGTAAGTCCAATTTATACCCGGCAGTCCACAATACGATGATATGTTCGGCAACAGATAGGCTTTGCGGCAAACTGTCCTTCAGAAGCGACATTTTCAGGACATACGCCTGCGCACAGCCCAAACACGCTTGACAGCGTGACGCCTATTTTCTGCCTGATCATTTTGAAAATGGTGCGGTCGAGAAGACTCGAACTTCCACGGGAGTTACCCCACAGCGACCTCAACGCTGCGCGTCTACCAATTCCGCCACGACCGCACGCCGTGTGGGAGGGCTTCTAACGAGTCGGACTGGGGTTGAAAAGAGGAAAAATGCGCCAGCCTCACGCCAGCCTCACGCCAACCTCGCGCGGCTGTGCCGACCACAAAACATATGCACCGATCGCGAAGGCCGCTGCCGCCAGCGCGAAGCCCGGCCAGCCTGCATCCCCCATCAGGACTTGATGCATGCGCCGTCCCGGCAGCAGGGTGAACAGCCCTGCAATACCCATGGACCAGATATAGAGCTGCGCCATTATCCGCCCATGCGCAACCACGCGGCCCGCCCGGATGGCGCGCACCCCGCGCCAGAGCATCAGGCCCACAAGCCCTGACAGCGCATGAATGGGCGAGAACGGACCAATGATGCGCAGCTCGAAAATACCCAGTGCCGTGACAGCGGTGGCAAGCATAGCGGCCACCCAGACAGTGCCCATGATGCGGTGCACCCGGTCGCGCCTTTTGCGCAGAATCACCACTGGGCCAAGCAAGAAGGCAATACAGGCGGCGACAGTGTGGATTTGAATAAGCGGGCTTGATCCAAGAATGGGGTCGAATGTCATTGGCATATCCTTTGTCCGTTCTGCTGCGCACGCTGACTTGGCGCGCGGTCAGGCGTTGTGCTAGGCATGAGCGCGAACATGGGCCAATCAGACAAGTGCAGCTTCGCAAGTGACGGGAGAAGATCGTGACCGGCAGGCCATCGTCATTCACGATGCGCGAGTTACGTGATCATCTTGGCGCGCCCTTCGTGCTGGCCGTGCAGGCAGGGATCGCGCTGATTCTGTGGATTTCCGGCCCTTTCGGCACGCTGGACAGTCTGACCGCGCTGCCGCGGCTTGTGTACTGGGTGGGTATTGTCTTTGGTACATACGCCCTCGGATCAATACTGACGCTGATGGTGCTTGACCGGATCGACCAGTATAGCCGCTGGCCCGTGGCATTGCGGGTGCTGCGCAGTGGGGGCATTGTCGGGCTGGGCGTGGTGGCGTTTCTGATGGCGTGGAATCTGCCCTTCTTCGGGCGCGACAGCCTGACAGGGCAGGTCACAAGCACCGGCATCTTGGGGGCGTTTGTGGTGTCTTGGGTTGTGCTGGGGTTGCGCGCGGTCTCGCAGGGGGCCGCAGAAGCCCAGACGCCGCAACAGCCCGCGATCCTGCAGCGCCTGCCTTTGGAAAAACGCGGCGCGCTGATGGCGCTTTGCGCGACCGATCACTATGTCGAGGTGATCACCGAAAACGGACGCGCGCTGGTGCTGATGCGTCTGGCCGATGCGATCACCGAGACCGCACCCATACGCGGACTGCAGGTGCATCGCTCGCACTGGGTTGCGCTGGCGCAGGTGAAAAAGGTGACGCGGCGCGGTGACGGGGCCAGTCTGGACATGGGCGCAGGGCTGGAGATTCCCGTCAGCAGGCGCCATATGCGCACCATCCGGGCGGCAGGGCTGCTGCCCCAGAAACAAGGCTGACCACAATGCCCGACACAGCATCCGCCGCGCGACCCTCTCCCGAATGGCGCATCCTGCCCGGCCTGTCGGATTACGCGCCGACACTGGCCGCCATGGAGGACCGTGTGGCCGCGATATCAAGGGGTGAAGCGTCAGAGGCGATCTGGCTGCTGGAACACCCGCCGCTTTACACAGCCGGCACCAGCGCAAACCCGGCCGATCTGACAGCCCCCGACCGCTTTCCGGTTCATTCCGCCGGGCGCGGTGGGCAATATACTTATCATGGCCCCGGTCAGCGTGTTGCCTATGCCATGCTGGATCTGAACAAACGCGGGCGCGATGTGCGCTGTTTCGTGCATCAGATGGAAAGCTGGGTCATCAACACGCTGGCGGAATTCGGCGTGCGCGGCGAACGGCGCACGGGGCGTGTCGGCGTCTGGGTGACGCGGCCCGAAAAGCCCCCCCTGCCCGATGGCAGCCCGGCCGAGGACAAGATCGCCGCCATCGGTATCAAACTGCGCCGCTGGGTCAGCTTTCACGGGCTGTCCATCAATGTGGAGCCGGATCTGAGCCATTTCGAGGGAATCATTCCTTGCGGGATTCGCGATCATGGCGTCACGTCGCTTGTCGATCTGGGCCTGCCGGTGACGATGGAGGATGTCGACCTTGCCCTGCAACGTCAGTTCGCAAAGAGTTTCGATGCGTAAGGCGCGACGTCTTGTCGCAGAAGGACCAGTGCTGCCGATACTCTTGCGCCCATTGCATTGATCCATGTCAAAAAATCACCCTCTGCGACAACTCGAGCATTGCTCTGTGAATAGACACATTCTAAAAGCTGAGTATGCGGTGGTGTACGCGCCTGCGACTTACGGGCGCAGCCACCACCCGCTCGAAACAGCCTGACATGCGCAGGCGTACCACAAAAACAGTTGCGCCAAATGCAACAGGAACCGGGAACTGGAGTAGCCTATGGCCGACGCCGCCACCCATGACCACGGGCACGAGGACACACGGTCCTTCTTTACCCGTTGGTTCATGTCGACCA
>SKGU01000337.1 GCA_007117255.1 Natronohydrobacter sp.
AGACCCTTACGCTTGAGATGCTGAGCGCACCGCGCATCACTTTGAATGTGCCCGTCGTCGAGATCATTGCTCAAGGGATGGGGCAAGAAGTCCACATCGCTGCCAAGGCGCTATTTACCGCAATGGACAGCGCGCCTCAGGTGAACATGATCCATCTGGCCGTTCAATCGGACCGTATGGCCGACCTTAACGCAGCCATAAAGACAACACCCGCCGTCGGTGGGCTTCTGGACTGGGCCGAGGTGCGGCGCCAATTCGATGCGACACTGAGCGACAACCTGCTGACGATGGTGGGTATTTACACGTTGATCGGAGTGCTGATCGCCATTGGTGTCGTCTATAATGCCGCCCGTATCCAATTGGCCGAACGCAGCTATGAACTGGCCAGCCTACGCGTCCTGGGCTTCAGCCGCGGCGAGGTAGGCTATGTTCTGGTGGGCGAGATCATGGCTTTGACGCTGCTAGCCATCCCACTGGGCTGGGTGCTGGGCTACGGGCTTGCACTGGGACTGGTCGACGCGATGTCGACCGACATGTTCCAGATCCCGTTCCATATTACCCGCCGGACCTTTGCGCTGGCCGCACTCGCGGTGTTTCTCGCAGCACTTGGCTCGGTATTGACAGTGCGGCGCAGGCTTGACCGGGTGGATCTGGCAACAGCGTTGAAAGCGCGGGAGTGAAGGAGGCAAGGATTGTGAGCATGATGCGGAAACTGGGTCTGGGGGCTGCGGGCGCTGCCCTTCTGGTGGCACTCGTTTGGGCGCTCTGGCCTCAGCCGATGCCGGTCGATCTGGCACCGGTAGCACGCGGGCCGATGCAAGGCACGATCACGGCACAGGGCGTGACCCGAGCACGCAACCCCTATGCTATCACTGCGCCGATCACAGGGGCGGCCACACGCTCGCCCGTCGAAATCGGTGATCAGGTGACTGCCGGGGAAACGGTTGTGGCTGTCATCCAGCCAGCCGATCCAACGCTGATGGATGCTCGCACCCGCGCGCAAGCAGAGGCTGCAGTGGCCGAGGCACAGGCGGCGGTGGGTGTCGCAGAGAGCAACCTGCAGCAGGCAGAAAGTGCGCTCGAGCATTCCGCCCGCCAGCTTGAACGTAGCCGCACACTGGCCGAGCGCGGCACAATCTCACACCGCATGTTCGAAGATGTCGAAGCGGCCCATCTCTCCGCGCAGCAGACCCGCGACGCCGCCCGCGCGCAACTTGAGCTGAACCGCGCTGCACGCGCGCGGGCCGAGGCTCAGTTGCTGGGCCCGCAGACACTGTTTGACCCAGAGCGCCGCGCGGGTGAGTGCTGTGTGCAAATCCTCGCGCCACAAAGCGGCATTGTGCTCGCAGTCAGTGACCAGAGCGCGCGTCTGGTCCAGGCAGGAAGCCCGCTTCTGACCATCGGCAACCTCGACGAGATGGAAATCGAACTCGATCTTCTTTCGACCGATGCTGTGCAAGTGCCGCCTGACGCACGCGCGATGATCGAGCGTTGGGGTGGCGAAGGCGCTTTGGAAGCGCGGTTGCGGCGCATCGATCCGTCAGCCTTTACGCGCGTCTCGGCGCTGGGGATCGAAGAACAGCGGGTGCGCTTGCGCCTCGACCTATTGAGCCCGCCGCAGGATCGCGCAAGGCTCGGCGAGGGCTTCAGAGTGCATGTGCGCCTGATCATCTGGGAGGCAGAAGACCTTTTGCAAGTCCCACAAGCGGCCTTGTTCCGTGATGGCGACGGTTGGGCGGTTTTCGTCCAGGAAAACGACAGGGCGCAACAACGAGCTGTAGAAATCGGGCGTCAAGCGGCGGGGCGTGCCGAAGTTCTCGCAGGACTGGAAGAGGACGCACTGGTGGTGCTCTATCCTGCCAGCACATTGAGTGACGGCACAAGAATTAACGCACGGGATTAGACGGCTTCGCGCAGTCCATATGCGCCAGACAAAATGTTGCATCCCCTACAAGCGACCCAGCCGCTCATGCGCAACTGTCTGCTTCGCAGAAGCGCGCTTCACTCCATCGCTTCAAGTAACGGAAAAGTCGCAACCAGCAGCAGATATCCGTGACAAGCTACATCACGACCTTGCGTCTGTACCTCTGCTCAAACATAGCATCGGGTATGGGCAGATATTTCGCGTCTCTTGACTGGGCCTGCTGGTCCGAGGGCGACGCTGCCGCCCGCATGACCGCAGGCGCCGTGTCATTGCCGGCAACACCGTCAAGCACGCCCCAGATGACAGACTCTGCGCAGGTGTCAGATCCACCGACAGAACCGGCACCGTATCCGCACCAAACCATTGCGCCGAGCCTTATGGTCGACTTTTCACCGAGGGCGCAATCGCCACGTTGGCAGGCATAAGCGCTGCCACCACCTCATCACATGGATCGCATGTGAGCCCGCAAAAGTCTGCGGCTTCGTGTTGTGTGCTTACTGCCATTATCAGTCAGATCACGCGCCCTTGATATTGGCAATGAAACCATCGATCTGTCCTGAAATGAACTCCAGCGTATCTGTATCCGTAAATTGGCCGTCACTCAGCCGTTTAGGAGCATGTGGAACGACAATTTCTTGACCGCAATGCACATTTGCCAGCATGCCATTCAGAATGTATTTCAGATGCGCCTGAGCCCTCACCCCGCCAAGTGCCCCCGCCGAGACTGTGATGACCATGCAGGGCTTGCCCTTGAAAACCGATGCATATGCCGGGCGCGATGCCCAGTCGATGGCATTTTTCAACACACCGGGTATGGAGTAATTGTATTCGGGGGTCACGAAGATGACACCATCAGCCTGCGCGATCTGCTCAACCAGGCGCGCAACCTCTGGCCCGCCATCATGATCGGCATTGTAATGCGGCAGCGCGCCGATATCTGCGAGGGTCACTTCGGTTTCACGCGGCAGGCAACCCATGACCGCACGCAGAACCGCTGTCGAAGATGATGCGGCGCGCAGACTACCCGATACGCCCAAGATTTTTTTCATGTCATACTCCAATTCAACCCCGCGCAAGCCATGTTGCGATCGAAGGGAAGGCGATGATGATTGCAAGCGTCAGCAACATCGCCAGAACAAAGGGGAATGCCCCGCGAAAGATTTGCCCAACACGCAGCGACGGGTCGCCCATAGCGGATTTGATCGTGTAGACCGATAGCCCGAATGGCGGTGTCAGCAATCCGATTTCCACGGCAATCACTGTGATGACACCAAACCAGATCAGATCGAACCCGGCGGCAGTTGCCACGGGCAGCGCAATCGGCAGCAGGATGAGCATGATCGAGATCGAGTCGATGATGAAACCCAACACGATGACCAGCAGGATGAAAATCAACAAAAAGCCATAGGGTCCAAGCGGCCCGGACAGAAACATGTCCGCCACGATGCGGGGCAGACCCGACATGGCAAGCATGCGGCTGAAGAAGGTGGCCGCCATGATCAGAAACAGGACAGATACCGTGATCTGACCTGTTTCCACAAGAAGTGACCAGAACCGTCCAGCATTGAGCGACCGCCGTGCAAGCGCTATCACAAGTGCGCCTGCCGCACCGACGGCACCGGCTTCAGTCGGATTGAAGAAACCGGAATACAGCCCACCAAGCACCAGACCCATCAGCATCAGGATAGGGATGAATTTTCCGGCCATCTGCAACCCCGTCAGCCGCTCTATTTCGGAGCTGGCGGCTTCTGGTTCGAAAACGAAGTCCTGCCTGAATGTCGCAAGAAGGATGATGACAACAGAAAAGACGCCTGCCAGCAGGATACCAGGCAATATCCCAGCCAGAAACATGCGCCCGACGGATTCCTCTGCCAGTACGGCGTAAACAATCATCAGAAGCGACGGCGGGATCAACATGCCCAGAACAGACGACCCGGCAACGACGCCTGTGGCAAATTCCTTGCGGTAGCCGTGGCGTAGCATTTCCGGGACAGCGACACGCGAAAAAACCGAAGCAGAAGCGATGGATACCCCTGTTATTGATGCAAAAACCGCGTTGGCGAAGACTGTCGCCACGCCAAGTCCCGCACGCACCCGCCGCATCAGGTTCTGGAACACATCGAACGTATCCTTGCCGACCCCGGAAATCGTGACCAGCAGCCCCATCAGCACAAAAAGCGGAACAACTGCGTACAGGTATTCACGCAGGGCGTCATTTGCCACAGCACCCGCCATACGCATCGCAACCGTATCGCTGCGCAACAGCGTCACACCGCCAAAAGATACGATCAGCATGCCGATGGCGATGGGCATTCCCAAAATGATCAGGCCAATCAGCAGCGCGATCGCTAGAAGGCCGATCTCAAGTCCAGTCATCACGCGGCCCCTTGATAACCGTTCTAAAAGCACCAAGAACCTGAAGCACGAACTGCACCCCCGCGATGGTCATGCCTGCCAGAATGGCTGCACGAAACGGCCAGGTCGGCAAGGTCATTACCCCTGTGATACCGATAAACTGACTGGATGCGATGTCACGCTCCAGAACGCGCAGGGTGGCCAGAGCCATCACGCCAATGATCCACGCCCCCGCCAGATCGAACAGAGCGCCCAGAAAGGCACCTTTGCGCGGATGCATGGCGCGAAAGTTCGAATAAAAGATGTCCGCCCGCGCAAGGCGATCATGGCGCAGCGTTGTTGCGAGTTGCAAATAGACAATCATCACGACCATCAACGCTCCAAGCTCCGATACAAGCGGCAAGGACGATCCAAAGATGTTGCGAGACAGCACATCGGCGCAGATCACAAGCATCAAGGCGACAATCAATAGCGACCCTATCGCGCCAAGCCCGTCCACCAAGCCGCCCCAAACACGCATCGGAAGCGTAGCGCGCGCGCCCGTATCAGGGCGCGCGTCTGTTTGTTGTTGCGTCATGGTCAAGATCAATCCGCCGACCAGTCGCGAGCAGGGTTCTCGCCTGCTGCGCGCAACCCATCCATATATGCGGCCAGAAACTCTGCCGCGGGAAGCCCGCGAGCATTGTTTTCGGCAGCCCATTCACCCGCCAAATTTGGCAAAGCATCGACCCAGGCCTGACGCTGATCAGGGTCCATTTCAGAAATGGTCACTGGCGGATTCTGGTCCGCTCCAAGCGTTGCGATCTGTTCCATCGCAACCTCCGGTCGGTCCATCATGTCCTGGGCATGGGCGCGGGAATAATACTCACCGGCGGCAAGCATCGCTGCTTGCACCTCGTCGGGCAGCGTTTCCCAGACATCGCGGTTAATCGCGACACCACCTGAAAAGACAGTGCCCATCTGCACGCGTGATACATAGGGCGCGACTTCATATATCCGGGTTGGAAGTGCCCCCAGAGCGAGCGAAAGCACACCGTCGGAAACCCCTGTCTGGATGTCAGTGTAGAAAGTGGTCAAAGCGCCATCCACAGCACTGGCACCCGTGCCGCGCAACCAAGTCCCCAAAACACCAGGCGCTGAAATCCGCATCCCCTGCAGATCAGCAAGTGTTTCAACGGGCGTCTTCGTGTACAGGTCATAGCTGTCAGATGCCGTCATCCCCAGCATGACAATATTGTATTGCTCCCATTCATTGCGAAACGCTTCGTTCTCCTCGAAAAGTTGGCGCATCACGTCAAGCTGTACTGGTACGTTACTGGTCGCAAACGGCGTGTAGGCAGTCACCTGTGACAAGGGCATCTTCGCCCCCTCCAGGTATGAGAAAACCCAGCCGATATCTGTAATCCCCTCTTCCACAGACGTCAGTGTTGCGTTCGCACGGTAGAGCGTACCGCCAAAGGCTTCGTCCCATGTAATCTGATAATTCCCGGCTTCCGCCAGAATACGGTCAGTTTCAGCCATGAAATGGGTCTGGATCATTCCAACCCAAGGGATTGTCGTCGGGTGGCTTGAGGCCACAGTCAACGAAATCGTTTCTTGCGCCTGTGCAACCGTCGGCACCATCAGAAGTGCGGCCAGTGTGGTTTGACGAATAATGTGCATGTCTTCTCCTCCCTGAGAGTTCTAAGCTTGTTGACGTGTGGTTGAGACCCGTTACCCAGCCTTGCGCTTGGCCAGTTCCTTGCGAATATCCGCGCCGTGCTCATCCAGAACTGGTGGCGGCAGGACATCCAGCTCTGGCTTACCATCAAAGCTGTACGGAGCACGGACGGTCGTGAATTTCCCCATCTCGGCGTGATCAGATGACACGGCGATTTGCAGGTGCTTCGCCTGCGGATCCTCCAGCGCTTCGTCCGAATCGTAAGATGGTGAATAGGGTACTTCTTCGGCCTCGAAGCGCGCACACCATTCGTCACGCGTGCGGGTGCGGAACACAGGTGTCAGTATCTCGATCAGATCATCCTGATGCTTGATCCGCTCCAGCCGTTCGGCAAAGCGCGGGTCCGTGCCCAGATGCTCTTGTTCAGTGACACGCAGCATCCCCTCCCAGAATTTGGTCGGCGAGGACATATGGAATGCAATCCATTTTCCATCGGCACATTCAAACGTATAGCTTTGCGATACGACTGGCCGCGACAACGGCCCCATCACTTCGCCTACACTGTAGTAGTGGGTGAAGCTGTCGAGATTGAAGTGACACATCGCCTCTAGCATGGAAATATCGAGTCGGCGGCCCTGTCCCGTGGTGCCACGCTCTACCAATGCGGCCATAATGCCCATCGCAGCATATTGTCCGGTCATCGCATCAGCCAGAGCAGGTCCGATCACGCGCGGATTGGTAAGCGGTGTGACAAGTCGTAAAAAGCCCGAAGCTGCCTGCGCAACAGTATCATAGGCAGGACGATCCCGCGCCGGACCAGAGCGGCCAAAGCCGGAAATGGCACAGTAGATCAGATCAGGGCGAATGCGACGCAAATCCCCTTCGCCTGCGCCGAGCTTTTCCGCCACACCAGGTCGAAAGTTCTGAATGAACACATCCGCAGTCGCAATCAGATCGTGGAACAACTCAAGGTCTTCGGGGTTACGCGTGTCCAATGCGATCGAGCGCTTGTTGCGGTTGTAGGTCTGATAATGGGGGCTGTACAAACCACCCTTGAAGGCGCGAAACGGATCACCTGTTCCGGGGCGTTCCACCTTGATGACATCGGCGCCCAGATCGGCGAGATGCATCGCTGCTGCTGGGCCAGTAATATAGGTGCCCATCTCAACAACACAGATATTTTTCAGTATCTTAACCATAAGATCAGCCTTTCTGCGCGGTTTTGCCGTCATATGAGATGGCAAGATCAGCATTGTGGGACAGGATAAAACCGATGGAGCGGCGAGATTCTTCAAGCAGATGGGCTGCCAGCCCCCCTGCCCGTGCAACCAGCGGCACGGCCTTCAAAGCATCTACCGGCCAGCCCGCGTCGAGGATGACAGCCGGTATGGCGCCCGAAACATTGATTGGAAGCGGACGATTGATGATGCCGGGCGCATGTTCGCCAAGCAGTCGCAAGATGCCGACATAGCGACTGGACACATCGTGCTCGTCGGCAATGGCAAGCAGCCGATGCGCACGCGGATCGCCGCCCGAATGCTGAGGATGCCCCAACCCCGGCACTTTCTTGCGACGGGCTTTCAAATCCTCAAGGCTGGCTATGACCGCCGCTTCATCATCGCCACCATTTGCATCTGCGGCGAGACGGATTTCTTCCAGATAGCGGCCTGCAACCTCGGTCGAACCGGCAACAACAGTCCCCATCCCCAGCAGACCTGCGGACATAGCACCTTGCCATGCCTCTGGCGCAGCGGCCAGCGTCATGCGTGCGGCCTGAACTGACGGCACAAGCCCATGCTCTGCAATCGCAACAAGGCAGGCATCCAGTATAG
>SKGU01000172.1 GCA_007117255.1 Natronohydrobacter sp.
CAAATCCCCGCCACGGCCATGAATGGACCGTGTTCCGCGACCGGGCGCAGGACATTCCGCCAGACAAGGTGCTGGTGCCGGGGGCCGTGGATACAACCACCAATTTCATCGAGCACCCCGATCTGGTCGCCCAGCGGCTGGAGCGCTTTACAGATATTGTGGGCAAGGACCGCGTGGTCGCAGGCAGTGATTGCGGTTTTGGCACTTTTGCGGGCTTCGGGGCCGTGGACCCCGAAATCGCATGGGCGAAACTGGCCACGCTCGCGGACGGGGCGCGGCGGGTGCCATGACACCGCTTGTCCTTATCCCCGGCATGATGTGTGATGCGCGCATGTGGGGGGGCATCCCCGCCGCACTTTCCCCGCGCAGGGTCTGTCACGCTTTGCCCTTGCAGGGCGAGACCATGTCCGAAATGGCCGCCGCCATCCTGCTTGAGGCACCTGCGCGTTTCGCTCTGGCCGGGCTGTCCATGGGCGGGATTGTCGCGATGGAGATCTTGCGTCAGGCCCCCGATCGGGTGGAGCGGCTGGCGCTTCTGGACACCAATCCCTTGGCCGAGGTACCTGAGGTTCAGGCCCGTCGCGCGCCTCAAATCGAGCGCGCGTTGGCGGGTGGACTGGACACTGTGATGCGCGATGAGATGAAGCCAAATTATCTGGCGAACCCGGATGATATGGCTACGCTTGATCTGTGCATGGATATGGCCCGCGCGCTTGGGCCGGACGTGTTTCAAAGCCAGTCGCTGGCCCTGCGCGACCGCCCCGACCAATGCGACACGCTTGCGCGTTTCACAGGCCCCGCGCTTGTCCTGATGGGCGAACTCGACCGCCCCTGTCCCCGCGACCGGCATGAGCTGATGCATCGTCTGATGCCGCAATCCAACTTTGTCATCGTGCCGGATGCGGGCCATTTGCCCCCGCTGGAACAGCCGGTTGCCACCACAAAAGCCCTCAAAACATGGTTAGACCAATGAAACCTGAATTTCTGGACCTGCTGCGCAGCATCGATACCCCCACTGTGTGCAATGCCATCGAGGTGGCGCAAGGCAAACGCGGCTTTGATGCATTTACGCGCGGCACGATGCAGTGTTCTGATGTCTCTCAGCCGGTCGTCGGTTATGCCGTGACGGCACAGATTGCAGCGCTCGCGCCCCCAACCGAAGCCCCAGAGGTCATCCGCGCGCGCCGCATGGCCTATTACAAGGCGATGCATGACGCCCCCAAACCTTCGGTCGCGGTGATCGAAGACCTGGACTATCCCGATTGCATCGGAGCGTATTGGGGTGAGGTGAACACCACGATCCACAAGGGTTTCGGCATGTCGGGCGCACTGACTAATGGTGTGATGCGCGATCTGGGTGATCTGCCGCCCGGCTTCCCGGTCATTGCGGGCAGTGTGGGGCCAAGCCATGGTTTCGTGCATGTGCGATCTCTAGGCGCGCCGGTCACTGTATTCGGGCTGCGTGTGGTCCAAGGGGATCTGATCCATGCCGACCGGCATGGGGCAGTGGTCATCCCACCCTCAGTCCTGCCTGACCTGCAATCGGGGATTGAAAAACTGCTTGCGACCGAGAAGCTGATCCTTGATCCCGCGCGACGGTCAGGCTTTGATTTCAAGGCGTTCGAGGCCGCCTGGACCGCGTTCGAGAAGGCCCGCACCTGAATACCGCCGACCAATTTCGTGAATTGACCCCACGGGCGCAATTGCCAGGATGAGAGAACTTCGTGAATAGCAACAACCCTTCTGGATGACATCCGCGCCTCTCTGAAACAGTTTTTCGCAGAAGCGTTCATTCGGCGCGCAGTGTTCCGCCGCTTGTGGTGCAGAGCACCCAAGGCAGTGACGTGCGAACCTCTCGCGCGACCTCAGCAGCCTGTCGGGTCATTCAACCGTATTGCACGGCTGTCCAACTGGTTTAGCTGTTGCGCGTGATCTCCAGGATATCGGCCCATGCGCCAGGTGCAGCAGCAAGAACGATCCCGCCATCGGCCAACATGGCCTGAGCTTTCAGCGGCAAGGTCTTTCCGCCAGCCTCGCGCACAAGCAAAAGTCCTGCAAGGCAGTCCCATGGGTGCATATGCGGCTCGTAATATGCTCCAAGCCGCCCCGCCGCGACAGCGGCAAGCATAAGGGCACCAGAGCCGTTGCGGTAAAACATTCCGCCACGCGCCATGAGGTCGGAAATAACTGTTGATATATGTGCGGGGGTTGTCCGGTGGCTTGCGCCTATCCCGGTCAGGCTGTTTGTCACGCGTGTGTCCTGCGACAGCGTGAGCCGCGCGCCATCAAGCCACGCGCCGCACTCATGCCGGGCGAAGAACATTTCACCTGTCATGGGCTGAAAGATGATCCCTGCCTCGGTGCGTTCGGTGCTCTGTAGCGCGATCGCCACACACCAATGCGGCAGGCCAGAGACAAAGGGCACGGTTCCATCAATCGGGTCGATCACCCATGTCAGACCAGACCGGCCTTCCTGTGCGCCGCCTTCTTCACCCAGAAATCCGTCATCGGGAAAGGCCGCTCCGAGTGCGACGCGGATGATATCTTCGGCCTCGCGGTCAGCGCGACTGACCATGTCAAGCGCATCATGCTTGGTTTCGATCGTCAACAGGCCACGATCATGAAACAGATCAAGCGCATGCGCCCCAGCCGCGCGGGCAGCTTTCTGGGCGGCAGCAAGGCGCTGCTCTATGGGGTCCGGGTCATTCATGGGTCAGGTCACTCTGATTGGTGCGGTATCGGGAATTGTCAGACATACTTTCGTTCCGGCCGCAAGCGGCGGTTCGGTCATCGGGCGCGAGGCCAGCAATTCGGCAAAGCCGGTTTCGATCTCGTATTCCCAACGGCTGCCCAGATAAGTACAGGACAAAATCGTGCCGGAGGGACTGCCATCACCTGCGGCAAGCGCGATCCGTTCCGGTCGCAAGGAAATCTGCGCTGCCCCATCAGAGCCCAGCATAGGAAGGTCCAGATCCCCAGCGCGGAAGCGCCCGCCCGAAACAGTGCCGGAAATCAGGTTCGCATCCCCGATGAAATCCGCAACAAAGGGTGATGCCGGGCGTTCATAAAGGTCGCGTGGTGAACCAATCTGCGCGATCCGTCCCGCCTGCATCACCACGATCCGGTCAGACACAGCCAGCGCCTCTTCCTGATCATGTGTCACATATACTGCCGTCAGTCCGAAACGCTTCTGCAAGGCACGGATTTCACCGCGCACCTTGCGGCGCAGCTTCGCATCCACATTCGAGAGCGGCTCGTCAAACAAAAGCACATCGGGTTGCTGCACGATGGCGCGCGCCACGGCGACACGCTGCTGCTGACCGCCTGACAGCTCAGAAGGCAGCCGAGCTGACAACCCTGCAAGACCGATCTGGTCAAGGATCTCCAGTGCACGCTTACGCGCAGAGGCCTTGGCTTCGCCTCGGATGATCGGACCATAGGCGACATTTTCCAGCACATTCATATGCGGAAACAGCGCGTATGACTGAAACACCATCCCGACATTGCGTTCAGAGGCGGCGCGCTGACTGACATCGCGCCCGGCGATGCGCACTATGCCAGTGCTGGGCAGTTCCAGCCCCGCGATCAGCCGTAACGAAGTCGTCTTGCCGCAGCCTGAGGGGCCGAGGAATGTAACCATCTCGCCCTTGGTGATGGTGAAACTGATGTTGTCCACGGCGACGGCTGTGCCGTAGCGCTTGGTGACATCGGCAAATTCGATTGCAATCTCGTTCGACATTCTACCTCATTCCGCCGGAGTCGTCTGGCCCTGAAACTCTCGCCGCCGCCCCAGTTTTCGCGCGCCGACCAGAAGCTGGATCAGCACGATGCAGACAATCATTACGATCATCAGTACGGTCGAATAGGCGATGGCCAGCGCGTATTCACCTGCCTCTACGCGCCCCATGATATAGGCTGTCGCCATGTTATGACGGGCCGAGACAAGGAAAATCACCGCTGAAACTGCCGTCATTGCTGTCACGAAGGAATAGACCAGCGCGGTAAAAACCGCAGGTTTGACCAACGGCAAGACGACACGCCGCAGGGTCGTGGCCCCGCCTGCACCCATTGTGGAGCTCGCCTCTTCCATCGAGCGGTCAATCTGGGCAAAGGCCGCAAGCCCCGCGCGCATCCCCACTGGCATGTTGCGGAACACGAAGCAGATAACAAGGATCGCGGCTGTGCCGGTAATATCCACCGGCGGTACGTTGAAGGCTGCGACATAGCTCACACCGACCACAGTGCCGGGAATGGCGAAGCTCAGCATTGTGCCGAATTCGAATGCATTCTTGCCCGCGAAATCCTGTCGCGCGACCAGCCATGCCGTCATGATTCCCACCAGCGTTGTCAGCGGTGCCGCAATGGCCGAGACGATCAGCGTCGTTTGCATCGAATTCCAGGCCGAGCCGAAGAACTGCACACCATTGGCACTGATTTCGAACGCGAAGGCCGTGTTCAGATGCGCGAAGGTGGGCGTCAGATCCCACCGCCCGATATCATGGACAAAGCCGCCGACCAGCACCACAGCATAGACGCCCAGCGTGAACAGCACGAACGGGACAACCACCGCCCAGGCGACACCTTTCAGCCCGAAGGGCAGGGTCGATGCCAGTCCGGCATCGGATTTTCCTGTGACGGTGACATAGCTTTTCTTCCCCAGCCAACGCTGCTGCAACCAGAAAGCAATTAGTGTCAGTGCAAGCAGAATCATCGCCAGTGTGGCGGCATTGCCCAGGTCATAGCGCGCACCCACCACCGCGAAGAAAATGCGCGTGGACAGCACCTCATAGCCCCCCCCCAGCACGATAGGGTTGCCGAAATCCGCAAGGCTCTCGATAAAGGCAAGCAGGAAGGCCGCCGCAATGCCAGGGCGCAAGAGCGGCCATGTGATCTTGAAGAAGGTCTTGACCGGGCCTGCGCCGAGTGTCTGGCTGGCTTCTTCCAACGTCGGGTTGATCGCCTCGACCGTACCCAGAAGTACAAGGAAGGTGATCGGCGTAAAGGCCAGAACCTGCGCCATCAGAATGCCGGTCAGCCCGTAAACCCAGCGCGTCGGGCGGATATCGAACAACTCCGCCCCCCAGACAGTGATCAGTCCGGTGCGTCCGAACAGCACAATGATCGCCACACCAACCACGAAAGGGGGCGTGATGATTGGCAGGATCGACAGCGCGCGCAGCGTCTGCTTGAATCGGAACGAGGTGCGCGACACGATCAGGGCGAGAGCGAGGCCGAGGGTGGTGCAGATGCTCGCCGCCAGTAATCCCAGCACCAGGGAATTGATCACGACCCCGCAGCGCCGCCCGCCGGTCAGACAATCCAGACGCCAGATTTCGGGGGAGAACAGGCGGGCAAGAAAGGGCCTGAACGCCAATTCGCCATCCGGCCCGACAAAGGCGGCCATGGCGAGTTTGAGGATCGGAAAGAACACGAAAAGGCTCAGAAGCGCCACGATGAACACGACAGCAGAGGCGGCGAAGCGGTCGCCACGACAGAACCCGCGCAGCGCCAGTGCGTGTGCGATCAGCCCCAGAAGTGCGATGCCAGATGTGAACCCGCCCCATCCGAAGCCAGTCTGGCCCTGCAGCGATGCCGGAAATACCCCCGCAACCCATTCATGAGATGGTCCGCGCAGGCCAATCGAGAACCCTTGCGCCACAAGAGCCAAGAATGCGCCGATGGCCAGTCCCAGAAACAGGCGCCCGCCAGCATCTCGAAAGCTTGACCAAGCCAGAACCGGAAGCGCCAGCACGACCGGCCACAGCCATCCGCGGCCTGCACCCGCCAGTCCAAACGCAGACGGGATCACCGGTGTCGCGTCTGTTGGCAGGCTCTGGTGCCAGGGCAGCACCAGGACGCCAAGCGCAAGCAGCGCAAGCCAGGCCAGTCTTTCGCGGGTGGCGTATGTGGCGCGAAGGTGTTCAGGCGTCATGCGGATCGCCTGATCTGGGTGCTGTCCAATCCATCCGGGTGCACATTTCACCTCTTGAGCGCGGGTGCACAGAACTGGGCGCTGATGCAATGAAGCGCATTTTCCGAGCGGCCGCAGTCCAAAATAAAAACGGGCCACAGACAGACGCCGTGGCCCGGAATATCGAGCAGATCAGCGACGTGCGCCGATTTCCGCATCCCAGCGCGACAACAGGCCTTGACGAACCTCGCTGGAGCCAAAGGTCGCGAAGTCATAGTCTATCAGCGTGATCTGATCGAGTGAGGGCGATTCTGGTGGAACCGGAGCGCCCCGGTTCGATGGCACCTGAAAGCTGTTGGCTTCGGCACCGAGGGCTTGTGCTTCAGCGCTCAAGGCCCAGTCATAAAAAGCACGCGCATTGTCCGGGTTAGGGCCGCCCTCGACCAGACTCATCGAGCCGATCTCGTAGCCTGTGCCCTCACAGGGTGCGACTGCCGCAATGGGGGCGCCTTGCACAGCCTGTGCAACCGCGTCATGCATGAAGACAATCCCGATTGCGGTCTCGCCTGTTGCCGCATTACGGATCGGCGCGGCGCCGGATTGAGTATATTGGCTGATATTCTCATCAAGCTGGCCGAGGAATTCAAACGCCTCGTCCTCGCCCATGATCTGCACCAGCGTCGCAAGCAGCGTGTAGGCGGTCCCGGAAGAGTTTGGGTTGGCCACCTGAATGTCGTCAGCAAAACGCGGGTCCAGCAGATCGGCCCAACATGCTGGCGTTGGTTCATCTACCATTTCAGTGTTGAAGCCATAGCCAAGCGCGCCCGCATAAATGCCAACAGTGCGGTTGCCTGATGCCGTGGCCTGTGACACAGCCCAGTCCTGCAATTCCGCAAGCATGGGCGACTCATAGGCAGCGGTCAGCCCTTCTTCGGCGGCCTGCAGATGTGGATCGCCGGTGCCGCCCCACCACACATCACCACGCGGCTGGTCACGCTCTGCCATCAATTGGGCGAAGGTCTCGCCCGACGAGCGGCGTGTCATCAGCACATTGATCCCGGTTTCGCGCTGGAAACTTTCCGCCATGAGGCGGCACCATTCTTCCTGGACCGAGCAGTATAGAACCAGTTCATTCGCGCTGGCGGCGACAGGGGCTGAAATGAAACCTGCGATTGTCGCAGAGATAATTGTTGATTTACGCAATGTCTTCCCTCCCAATAGGGTATGGCGTCCGTTTGCAGGGCCTGGGCCCTGTTCGCACCGATACCGCTATCGGGAGTATATGACAGATTCTTGACTGCGCGATAAAATTCCGCAGAGACACAGCATTTTTCACCTGTGCGCCCGATGGCTGCTTCAAGGAATGACGCGGCACCGCATAATTCCATGCAAACCCAATACCGGTGTCGTATGCCTCAACGCTGCGCCCACGAGCGCATTGGACGCAGAACCGTTGCTGAAGGTTTCGAGCGCGACCACCAGCTTATGGAAATGGGCATTTTTGGCATTGATCCCCCTGATGCCGGGTCTTGGACAACACCGGATATGCCTTGAGCGAATGAAATCAAGATCAACCGCGCGTCTTCGCTTTCGTCGCAGGTGTTCTGGCCAATGGGTAGAGCGAAGCGTCCAGAAAGACCCTCCGGAAAACATGTCCCTGTTTCCAAGTGCCGTTGTGTTTTTCAACAACAGCGCTGAAAC
>SKGU01000021.1 GCA_007117255.1 Natronohydrobacter sp.
CAACCTTGCCGACCTCGCCGCGCGCCAGCTCATGATCGCTGTCATAGCCCGTCTGGGTGGGCAGGTCGAACGCCACCGACAGCCCGGTTTGCCCCTTGGACAGGTTGTTGCGATAGAGCGCGTTGGACGCTTTTGCCGTGGAATGGCCGGCATAGGTACGAAACAGCCAGGGCTTGTCTTTCTGGGGCATGTCTTTCTGGGGCGTAGCGTCGGACATCGGGCGCTCCTGTCTCTGGCGCAACTCAGGCGCTTGGTAATAATCTTACCAAATCACCTGCTTTAGGCGCAACTTAATGTCAAGACATAATCGCTGCACTGCGGCGCGCGCGGCCAGAGGTCGCATGCCTACGGCCATACAGGCCAAGACCTGCCCCTATCGCGCAGATGTGTAGAGCTGAGCCCTGTCGAAACGGCTGTGACTGCTGGAGAACACGCACAAATCGCGCCATATCTGGGCAAATAAAGGAGTGACCATGCCAAAGCTGACACGCCGCGCGCTTACCTTTGGGCTTGGGGCAGGACTTGCCCTGCCTACGATCCTGCCCGCTGGGGCCACCACGGCAGATGAGGTGACACAGGCCGCGACCGGCTTGTCGCAACTTCATGCCATCATGGTGCAGCGCGGCGACAATCTGCTGGTCGCCACGGCGCCGCGCGGTCGCGGATTGTCACAACCCGCCAATATCAAAAGCTGTTCAAAAAGCATTCTGGCGTTGCTGCTGGGCACGGCCATTGAGCGTGGCGAGATTCCCGGACTGTCCGCACGGCTGGCAGATGTCGCCCCCGACATCATCCCGGTCAATGCGACAGAGGGGGTCGAAAGCCTTACGCTGGAACATCTTGTCACACTGCGTGCCGGGCTTGCCAGTACATCAGGGTCGAATTATGGCGCTTGGGTCAGTTCGCGCAACTGGGTGATGCAAGCGCTGCGCCAGCCTTTTATCGATACACCGGGCGGGCGGATGATTTATTCCACCGGCACCACGCATGTCCTTGGGGCTGCGCTCAGTCAGGCCACGGGCGAGAGCTTGTTGCGTCTGTCCCGCGACCGGCTTGGCGCACCTTTGGGCATTGAAATCCCGCCATGGACGCGCGACCCACAGGGTTTTTATTTCGGTGGCAACGAAATGGCGCTCAGCCCCGAAGCCATGCTGCGTGTGGCCGTGCTGATGCGCGATGGCGGGAAATATGGCGGCCAACAGGTCATCGCAAAAGACTGGATCGAAGCGTCAAAACAGCCGCGCACACGGTCGGCCTTTTCGGGCTTGAGCTATGGCTATGGCTGGTTTCGCAGTCAAAGCGGCTGGGTTCTGGCGCGCGGATATGGCGGGCAGGTTATCGCATCACATGATGAGCGCGGGCTGGCTGTCGCGATCACATCAGACCCGACACTGCCTGCACGCTCGCAAGGGCATTTCGGTGATCTGATGGCACTTCTCGACGGGCCTGTTCTCGATCTGGCGTGAGCTATCCCAGTTGCGCGCGCTCATGGCCGTCTGCGGCTTACCACTTCAATGCGCGTGGCCCTGCCAATGCTCCGATCAGCGCCACTACCAGAATCGCCGCAAAATAGGCTGGCAGCACGAACAGAATGGCATCCTGATCGCAGTATAGCGCATAGATCGCGGCCCCTGCCCCACCTGCGCAAAGGCCCGCAGCTGCGCCAGCCAAATGCGGCCGAAGCGCGGCACCTGCTGACAAGGCCCACAGGGCCGCGACCAGAAACGGGGTTGCCAAAACCGGAATTGACAACAGACACACCAGAAGGCTGGGCGTGACAAGCGCATCAGTCAGACCGGACAGCCCCTGACGGGACAAAGCAAGCGCGAAGACGCAAAACAATATAGCGCCGAATACGCCAAGCACAGGCATGCGGCGCATTACTGGCATTGCCGGATGTACGAGCGCAACCGCAACAGCCCCCGCCAGCGCGACAAGCCCCAGCGGCAAGACATGTTTCAGCACCGCCGCCGAACCAAGCGCCGCCGCGATATCCGGCCTGATTCCCCAGGCACCGATAAGGGCCAGAGTCGAGACAAGCATCGCGGCTGGCAAGGCGCGCATCAATCGCTGTTGCACCGTGATGCGCGGCAACGTGTCTGCAGAAAGCATCGAGATCAGCTCATCGGTCTTCATTCGATCATCCTTTCGCGGAGACGGGCGATGGATTTCAAAGCCCGGTGCAAGGCAACCCGCACTGCCCCTTCCGACATATCCAGACGCGCGGCGGTTTCGGCTGTGCTTTCTCCCTTAAGGCCAAAAGCACGGACGATCTCGGCCGAGCGCGGATCAAGTGCATTCAGCACTTTTTCCATATCGCGCCCCTCGGTCGGGTCAGGCGCAGACGCGGCGGGAAGCACATCTTCGAAGGCGTCGATGGGTAATTCCACGCGCCTGCCCCTTGCGCGGAACGCATCAATCACCTTATGGCGCGCAATGGCATATAGCCACGGGCGCAAGGGCGCATCGTCGCGCCATGTGTTCCGCTTGGTATGCACGGCCAGAAGTACATCCTGCAACACGTCCTCGCAGCTTTGCGCACCCAATGCCGCACCACGCGCACGCACCACAGTGCGCAGCACAGGTGCAATTTCGTCCAGCAGGCGCCGATAAGCCCTGCTGTCGCCGCGATTGGCCGCGCGCATCAAACCCTCCCAGCTTTCGAGATCTTTCAAACCAGTCACTCTCTCTTCGGCGGTGGATGAGCAATCGTTACACCTACCGACACCACGGGTCCGGTTTTTGTCCACCGCGAATCGCTCAGAACACAGAAGCGTGACGCGCGCAGCTCTGGAATCATTGGCACCTGTGCAAGCAGATCACTTGACTAATCCGAGTTTTTTTATCAGTTAAGACTGCAATGCCAGGTCAGACACAAGACTGGCTCGGCATGATGAACCGAAACCTGTCCAACAAGGGTCAAGACGCGTGAACAGCACTGGCATACAGCACATGCATAACGCGGAAGGCGTGCAAAACCCGACGGCAGACGTTGAAGATGTGCCAGACGGCTGGCGCAAAACGCACAACCAGCCCGGCTTGCATGCTCATCAGGCTGCATCGATCCCGTTGCATTGCGCAGAGACCCTGACCGGCACAGATAATCTGGCACATATTCGCCTGAACGACATGATCTACACCCTGCGCATTACGCGCGGCGGAAAACTGATTTTGACCAAATAAACCCACCGCTCCTATCAGGATATTGCCCGCCATGAGCAAGCTACCGTCCCCCTGTATCGATGTCTGCAAGTTCAAGCGCGAAGGCCATTGCATCGGCTGTTCAATGACCAAAGCGCAGAAATCCATGTTCAAGAAGCTGAAAAACGAAAAGCACCAGCGGGCCTTTCTGGACCTGCTGGTGCATCAGCAAAACGATATGGGCAAATATCGCCACTGGGCCGAAGCCTATCGCAAGCGCTGCGACAAGAAGGGCGTCAAACCCGCGATCTGACGCGCATCAAGCCAGATGCGCCCGCAGAAGCCATGCAAATTTCTCATGCACCTGCCCGCGCGCAACCGCGAGATCCTGCGTCAGCAGATCGCCATGCTCTTCGGCCACGGCAGCAGTGCCGGCCAGCGTTGCTGCAATGGTTGCTTGGGCCTTTGCCAATGTCTCGACCATCTGCTCGGCAGTGGCGTGACCATCATGCTCGGCCACTTTAGAGCGTTTCAGCATCCCGGCCAACTGCCCTTCGGCATGGCCGCCCAAGGCTTTCACGCGCTCTGCAAGATCGTCCTGAGCAGTGAAATGGTCTTCGTAAACCTGCTGAAACAGTGCGTGCAGCGGGCCGAAGGCCATGCCGGTTACGTTCCAGTGAAAATTCTGCGCAAGCATGGTTGTGACGGCAGTTTCGGCCACACACTGGTTCAGGGCTTCGCAGATCGCTTCTTTTGCGGAAACGGTCAAATCTTGTGCTGTCTGGGTCATGAACCCCTCCTGTTTCGTGTTGCAAATGCGGGATATGTCAACACGGGACTGGCTGGCGACAAGCTGGCTACCCGCTTGACCCTGATATAGCCCCGCCAAATGGCGCATTCAAGTTGTTTTTAGAAAGATTCTAAATCCGAGAAGTTTTGTCAGCTTCAGCAGCCATCCGATCAACAAGTTCAGACGCCAGCCAACCTACCGGACGACGCAGATGCAAGGGCAACCGCGCACGCAGCAAAAAGGCAATACTTCCGTGATCGTCGCGCGCAATGGCCGCGAAAAGTGCAAGAAGCCAGCTTTCATCAAAAGAGCGTTCCCGCGCAGTGATCACATGAATTACTGGTGTTTTCGGCAGCCCGGAGGCCAGCACCCTGAGCAATGCATCCGCATATTCCTGAGCACCCTCTTGCGGCGAGTGCAGCAAGAGCGCGCAGGTCTCAAACACCTCAACCCGCGCTTTGGCCCTGCATTTGCGCATCAGCATTCGCAACAATGAAAGTGTGCGATCTTGCGATGGCACAGCAGCGGCTTGCGGGGCAATTTGTGTCAGTGCGGCGTGAGTCATGTCATATCCTGCAATTCCCGACATAAATACTATACTTTTATCCCCGATGCCAGAGCTTTCCGTTTCCAGCGCCTGTGACGCAGCCCGGCCCAGCGGAATGCCAGAAAGGCCGGGCCTGCACAGATCAGTCTTGCAAGATCAGTTCGAAATCTTCTTCATAATAGCTGTGCACCGAAATGAATGGGCGCTCGCCCTCTGCCTCGAACACATAAACATGCAGGGCATCGTCATGCATCGTGACACGGCAGATGACATCACCTTGCGCCAATCCTTCTGGGCAGGTTTCCAGATCAATATGCGCGACAGAGACTTCGAAATCAGCATAGACATAACGTCCATGCTCTGTAGCGAAGGCTGGAAGAACCATCAGGCAGCTTGCGGCAGCGATCAGGGTTCGGATCATGTGATTTCTCCATTGAGTGTGAAGTTGCGTCGGAACGTGGATCTCTGTGCACACAAGGCGCTATTCGCGCGACCGCATGTGTTTGTGCGACATCAGGGCCTTCGTGACGGATAGGGCGATCCGGTGTGAGGGTGTCGGGATATGCGGCATGGCGGTCGAGGAGCAGCTCCAGAAGACATGGCTCCAGCCCGCAACCAAGGGCGCTGCCATCGCCTTCGACGGCCAGCAGGTCAACAAGGTTGGTATGAGACATGAAGGGCATGCGAACTCCAGCAAGGCACAGCGATCTGGTCTGTCTTGCCGGGCGGCCAAAGCAATCTGGCGGCTGGGTGGGTCAATCCTGACAAATTCACTCAGCAATGTAAAGATGTATCTCATCCATGTGATTACGTATTGCGCAAGCCCGCCAACCCCGCTTTGCAGACCTTTGCTCATGGCCGGTCAATCGCGCGCATTGTCGCTTTCGGGCTTCCAGTCTTGGCCATGCCCTTTCAGTGGCCACAGGTGGACGAATGGAAACTCTCGTATTGCGGGTTCGTGATCGAGTCGTGCATCCACCGTCGCGAACGACACGCACATTTACCAGTCTCGACATGCGAACTGTCTGAACAGTGTCGCGCGCGGCTGATCTGATCGACGCCTCAGATCATTCCGTCATTTGTTGAGATAGTTCCTCCGACTGTTGGTTTTCTGGGGCCGGGGTGGCTGAGTTATCCGGGGGCGCATCCGGCAAAAAGCTGGCCTGAGGCGGCCGAAACGGAATTATCTGCGCTGCCATTGCCGGGGCCAGTGCACTGGCCCCCATCGAATCCGTCAGCACACCCGGATCGGCTGTCAGGCGTACGGCGCGCTGCCCGCGCGCCTGCCCCAGCCGGCCAATGCCAAGAGGATCATGATTGATGCTTTCCAGCGACAGCGTCTCAAGCGCGGCTTCCGGCAATTGCACAATGTCGCCTGGGCGCAACTGCAGCGCATCTGACAAAGTGATCTGCACGCGCCCCAGAATCGCCGAGACCTCGACCGCACTGCCCGACACAGCGATGCTCAGCCGCTCCTGCCAATCGCGTTCCACATCCATTTGGGACTGAGCTTGCGCAGGGCGCGCGCTATCTTCTGCCGTATCAGGCAGAATCAGAAACCAATCCCCTTCCTTGGCCCCGAAGCCCAAACTGACGCGCAGATGCAACACCTGAAACACCCCATCATCAAGCATCATGCCCAAAGGCCGCGGATCATCCAGATAAGACCCATAGACATACCCAGATACCAACCCGGCCTGCGGTAGATCGGCACAGCGCTGTTCGACCAGACGCAGGAACGCATCGACCAAGGGCGACATCAGCGCGGCGTCGGTCCGTGTGGGCTTTCGCTTCGGAGGAACGGCCGGATCTACACGGCCTGTGGTCTGCGCTTCGACCATGCCGGCAAGCACCATGGGGCAAGCCATGACCAGCCCCATACGGTCGCCCGGCCCTTCCAGCACCGCCAGAAACACGCCTGTTTCCATAAGATCAAGCAATTCGGCCAACGCAGCAGAACGGGTTTCCACCTTGGTAACAACCGCATCCAGGCCTTGGCACTGTGCAGCCATGCGTCCGAAAGCAACACGAAGAGCCGCACCGAATGCCGCACGTTCCTGCGCAGCAATGGCGCGATGCCGCGTGGCCATTGCCACCAGCGCATTGTCCCGCGGCGCCTGATTGTCCGCCGTCGTTATATTGTCGCTATCCGCCTGTTCCGTCATTGCCTTGCCACCCGTGCTGCAATCAGCTTGCAGCAAAAGGGTTAGCAAAGGTTGAAGATCAGGTTTTTTCACACTTCCCGGAACTTATCCCTGGCAAACCGGCAATGATCGCGTGAAGGCCGCGATATCGGCGCGTTTACTGGCATCACGCAAAGGCGGCCAATCCTTGGCGACACCGCCCCATCGCCCACGACTTCCGGCCACGACCTGATCACGGGCAACCGCCTGTGCTGCGATACGCGATGCGCAGCGCAGATTTGTCGGTCCGTCATACAGCCCGTTGGGGTGCGACAGATCACACCCGTAATAGCGCGCTGAAGTGGGCCAAATCTGCAAAAGCCCGCGATAACGTCCACCTGCGCCTGCAGCTTCCGGCCGCCATGTGCTCTCATAGCCTGCCAGGCCGGAAAACAACGCTGTCCAGAACGCCTTGCGGCCCTCAGTATCTGCCGCAACATAGCCCGGACAGAACGTGTCGATATCCTTTGGCACGGTCGTCACAAGTGCGCGACCTTCCTGATCCATCGCTGCATATTTCGCCGCAGTCCAGATGCGGGCTTCAGGGCGATGATCCCAGCGGGTGGCCACCTCGATCGATCTTGTGGCTTTCGCCTGATCTTGTGGCGCAGACAAGGTGCACCCGGACGTAAAAGCAAGCGTGACAGCGGCCAGCAAAGGCGCGACGGGCAAGAAACGGGTCATGGATTTTCCGAAAGAAGCACAGCACCCAAAATGCGCTGCATCCGCGCCATGCGCCGAATCAGCATGCCTTGGCAATTGCGCCTGCCGAGTTATGCCGGTTTTGAGCGAGCTTTCGCCGAACCACGCCCTTGCCGCGCACGCAGCCCTTGGCTAGAAGACAGGCTATTCGCAGGACAAAGGACGCGCGCAACATGCTCGATCTGGCTTATGAGACCCCGAAGCCAAAGGTGATTTCCGGTGCGAC
>SKGU01000197.1 GCA_007117255.1 Natronohydrobacter sp.
CGTTCCAGATCCGCCACGCGAAAGCGCGGCAGCCCCGATTGCGCCGTGCCGATCAGATCGCCCGCGCCGCGAATGGCCATGTCTTCTTCGGCAATACGAAACCCGTCTTCGGTATCGCGCAGAAGCTTCAGGCGACGCGCGGCGGTTTCGCCCAAAGGCGGCTCATAGACAAGCAGGCAGGTCGAGGCCGCAGCCCCGCGCCCCACGCGGCCCCGCAACTGATGCAACTGCGCAAGACCGAAGCTTTCGGCCCGCTCGATCACCATGATCGAGGCATTCGGAACATTCACCCCCACTTCGATCACAGTTGTGGCCACCAGAAGCTTGGTCTGCCCGGCCACAAACCGCGCCATGGCCGCGTCCTTGTCAGCGGGCGGAAGTTGGCCATGCACCAGCCCGACCACGCCTTCGCCCAACATGGCGCGCAGATGCTCGAACCGGGCTTGCGCGGCTGTCAGATGGCTGACCTCGGATTCTTCCACCAGCGGGCAGACCCAGTAAGCCTGCCGCCCCTCGGCAATGGCGCGGCGCAGATGGTCGATCACTTCTTCCAGCCGCGCGGTCGAAACCAGCGCGGTTTGCACAGGCTGCCGTCCGGGCGGCTTTTCATCGAGCACCGACACATCCATATCGCCATATTGTGCCAGCGCCAGCGAGCGGGGAATGGGCGTGGCCGTCATGACCAGCATGTCGACACCTGTGCCTTTTTCAGCCAGCGCGGCACGCTGCGCAACGCCAAAGCGGTGCTGTTCGTCGATGACCGCCAACCGCAAATTATGAAAATCGACGCCCTTCTGAAACACGGCATGCGTGCCCAGAATAATCTGTATTTGCCCCTGAGCCAGATCAGCCAGCTTGCGCGCGCGCTCTTGCCCTTTGTCGCGACCCGTCAAGAGCGCGATGTTGACACCGGCGGCTTGCGCCAGCGGCAAGAGGCTTTCCAGATGTTGCCGCGCGAGGATTTCCGTAGGCGCCATCATCACGCCCTGTCCGCCAGCCTCGACTGCGATCAAAAGCGCCATCAGCGCCACCAGCGTCTTGCCCGCGCCGACATCGCCCTGCAGCAAGCGGTTCATGCGCCGCGTGCTGGCCATGTCAGCGGCGATCTCGGCAATCGCGCGTGTCTGTGCGCCTGTCGGCTTGTACTCCAGCGCAGCCAAAACCCGCGCTTGCAACGCGCCATTGCCTTGACTGGCACGCCCCGGTTTGCGGCGCTGGCGCGCACGCGCCAAAGCAAGCGTGAGTTGATGCGCCAGCAACTCGTCATAGGCCAACCGCGCGCGCGCAGGCGCACTGGCCGACAGATCGGCCAGCGTTTCGGGCGCATGTGCCTTGGCAATGGCGCTTTGCCAGTCGGGCCAGCCTTCGCGGGTCATCAAGGCGGGATCGATCCATTCGGCCAGCACCGGCGCACACATGATGGCAGAGCCTATGGCCTTGCTCATCAGTTTCGCACTTACACCTGCACAAAGCGCATAGACTGCTTCTGTTTGCGGCAGATCGTCGGCATCCTCAGGTCGCAGAATATGGTCAGGATGCGCCATCTGGGCGATTCCGTCGAACAATTCCACCCGCCCCGATACCAGCCTGCGCGCGCCTGTGGGCAACAATTTTTGCAAGTAATCCCCGCGCGCATGAAAAAAGACCAACTGGAATTCCGTCAGTTCATCGCGCACCTGAATCCGGTATGGACGCCCCTTCACGCGAGGTGGGAAATGCTGGCCGATGGTTGCTTCAACAGTCACCACCGCCGGAAAATCGACACCGCGCAGCGAAGGCCTGCGCGCGCGATCAATCAGGTTGATCGGCAGATGGAAGATCAGATCGCGCGGGGTTTCAATATGCAAGGCGCTGAAATTCTTGGCGGTCTTTGGCCCGACCCCCTCCAGCACCTCCAGCCCCGCAAAAAGCGGAAACAGGATTTCGGGCCGCGCGGCCATCTCAGACTGCCCCGATCAGTGCAAGCCACTGATCCTCGTCGATGACCTCGACGCCCAGATCCGCCGCTTTCTTTGCCTTGGACCCTGCACCGGGGCCGGCAATCAGCAGATCGGTCTTGGCAGAGACAGACCCCGCAACCTTGGCGCCAAGAGATTCCGCGCGCGCCTTGGCTTCAGCGCGGGTCATGCGTTCCAGCGTCCCGGTGAAGACAAGCGTTCTACCGGCAACCGGGCTGTCACTTGCGCGTGCTACTGCGGGCTGGATGTCCAGCAGCGCGGCCAGAGCGTCGATCTCGTCGCCTTCAGCGCTGAATGCAGTGATCAGCGAACGCGCCATGACCGGGCCAACGCCGTCAATTGAATTCAGATCGGCATAGGCGGGGCTGTTTTCATCCTGCGCATCCGCCATCGCTGTGCGGAAAGCAGGCCATGTGCCGTAATGCGTGGCCAGCATATTGGCAGATGTTTCGCCCACATGCCTGATCCCCAGCGCGAAGATCAGCCGCGCCAGAGGAATGCGGCGCTTGTCGTCGATCGCATCAAAAAGGTTTAGCGCGGATTTCTCGCCCCAGCCTTCGCGGTTTTTCAACTGGCGGGGTTGGCCGGGGCCGAAGCGGTCTTTCAGTGTGAAGATATCGCGCGGGCTACTGATCCAGCCATCGCGCCAGAAATTTTCGACCTGCTTGGCACCAAGGCCTTCGATATCAAAGGCCGCGCGGCTGACGAAATGCTTCAACCGCTCCACAGCCTGCGCCGGGCAGATCATGCCGCCCGTGCAGCGGCGCACTGAATCGCCCGGTTCACGGATGGCCGGGCTGCCGCATTCGGGGCAGGTTTCCGGCAGTTGATAAGGCTGGGCCGTTGCAGGGCGGCGTGCCGGATCGATATCGCGGATTTTCGGGATCACATCGCCTGCGCGGTAAACCTCAACCCAGTCGCCGATCCGTATGTCACGCCCATCGCGAATTGGCTGGCCGCGGGAATCGCGCCCTGCGATGTAATCTTCATTGTGCAAGGTTGCATTTGACACAACGACGCCGCCCACAGTGACGGGCCGCAGCCGCGCGACGGGGCTTAGCGCGCCTGTACGGCCGACTTGTATGTCGATGCCCAACAATTCGGTCCATGCCAGTTCGGCCGGGAATTTATGCGCGATTGCCCAGCGTGGCGTTGTCGAACGCAGGCCGAGCCGCTCTTGCAGCGCAAGATCGTCCAGTTTGTAGACAACACCGTCTATGTCGTAACCAAGGCTGGCGCGCTGCGCCTCGATACTGGCATAGACATTCAGCATCTCGTCGATAGACTCGCAACGACGAAACAGCGGGTTAATGGTGAATCCGAGCGCGCCCAGTCGTGCGATGGCCTCTGTCTGGGTCTTAGCCAAAGGCTCTGATGTTTCGCCCCAGGCATAAGCGAAAAACCTCAAGGGCCGCGCGCGGGTGATCGTGGCGTCCAGTTGACGTAGTGACCCTGCGGCTGCGTTGCGCGGATTGGCGAAGGTCTTGGCATCGCTGGCCGCTTGCCGGGCATTCAGCGCAGTGAAATCGGCATGAGACATGTAAACCTCACCACGCACTTCCAGGACGTCTGGCACATCCGTCAGGCGCTGTGGGATATCCGCAATTGTACGGGCGTTGGCGGTCACATCCTCGCCGGTTTCACCGTCACCACGGGTCGCAGCATGCACCAGAAATCCCTGCTCGTAACGTAGTGACAGCGACAACCCGTCAATCTTCGGTTCTGCAGTCAGAACAAGCAGCGCATCTTCCGCAAGGTTGAGGAACCGACGCAGACCGGTAACGAAATCCGCAACATCGTCGGCATTGAATGCATTGGCCAAAGACAACATGCGGCGTGCATGATGGATTTTCCCAAAACCTTCTGCAGGCTGCGCGCCAATAGTCCGAGCAGGACTATCCGGGCGTATGAGATCCGGGAAACGGGCTTCAATCGCTTCGTTGCGCAGGCGTAGCGCGTCAAATTCTGCATCCGGCATGACCGGTGCGTCTTCGCGATGATAGGCAACATTGGCACGGCCCAGAATATCAGCGAGGCGGGCCAGTTCAGTCTGTGCCAGGGCCGTGTCGAGATCGTCGACATCAAGCCCGGCTGTGTTTTGCCCGTCGCATCCCTGTTCCTGTCCGCCCTGTGTCACGCCTGTCGTCCTGCCTTTGCCTTAATTCTGGCTGACAGTGATAGGGTCGTGCAGGCGACAGGTCCAGTGCAAAGGGCTGAACGATCAGGCAGATACGGCCTTGCGTGGCGCAACGTCCTGACCGAGCACCGGATCGCGCAGCACATAACCCCGCCCCCAGACAGTATCGATATGGCTATCCCCGCCCGTGGCTTCTGCAAGCTTCTTGCGCAACTTGCAGATAAAGACATCGATGATTTTCAGTTCAGGCTCATCCATGCCGCCATAGAGATGGTTCAGAAACATTTCCTTGGTCAGGGTTGTTCCCTTGCGCAGGCTCAGCAATTCCAGCATCTGGTATTCCTTGCCTGTCAGATGCACCGTCTGGCCGTCAACATCGACTGTTTTGGCATCGAGATTAACTGAGATACGGCCGGTCCGGATGACCGATTGCGCATGACCCTGGCTGCGGCGGATGATCGCGTGAATGCGCGCGACAAGTTCCTCGCGGTGAAATGGCTTTGTCAGATAGTCATCCGCACCGCCCCCAAAACCGCGCAGTTTTGTATCCGTATCGGCTTCGCCTGTCAGGATAAGGATTGGTGTGTCCACGCGCGCCAGTCGCATCTGGCGTAGCACTTCAAGACCGGCCATGTCGGGCAGGTTCAGGTCCAGTAAGATCAGGTCGTAATCATACAGCTTGCTGAGTTCGATCGCGTCTTCGCCAAGTTCAGTGCAGTAGACATTGAAATTCGAGTGCGTCAACATCAGCTCAATGCTGCGCGAAGTGGTCGGATCGTCTTCAACAAGCAGGACACGCATTCTGGTTCTCCTCTGGCGCTGTTAACTCAGATTCTCTTAAAAAAGTTAACTCTACGTTACCGCGCACTGTCCAGAGGTAAAAACAACCTAAGGTTGTCTATATTTTTGCAAGGATGTAACCTTTAGAGCATCAATGCCATGCTGGTTAACCGCTGATTGCCATAGATCAAGCTCTTCATCCGACAGGCCATATCGTTCCAAGGCAGCTTTTCTTGACAACAGACCGGCCTCGACGGCCCGAATCACAATGGCTTTGCGGCTGGCTACCCAACGCCGGGTGTCTTTCGGTGGCAGATCTGCCAACGTCAGCACCGTTCCATCATCCAAAGTCACAGCCCTTGGGCCTTCCACACGTTTGATATACACGATCGGCTTCCTTCTTCACCCTACCCATTTACGGATATGCGTAGAATCGCGCGATGTGATTAATGCGGGGTTGACCGCATGCCAGTTCGGGGCTTGAGAATACGAAGCATTTTCCTATATTTTGTGCAGTTCCCCAGAAAGACGTCAGAATGCCCTATGATCCGCCCCTGAATTCACTTGGCCTTGCCCAACCCCCTGCTGAAACGCGGGTCGTAGTGGCGATGTCTGGTGGTGTCGATAGCTCTGTCGTCGCCGCTGAATTGAAGCGTGAAGGGTATGATGTCGTTGGGGTGACGCTGCAACTCTATGATCATGGTGCGGCGCTTGCGAAAAAAGGGGCCTGCTGCGCCGGGCGAGACATTCATGATGCGCGCAATGTGGCCGATGACATGGGGTTTCCGCATTACGTTCTGGATTACGAGTCGCATTTTCGCGAATCGGTTATTGATGAATTTGCCGATGCTTACCTTGCAGGGGCGACGCCTGTGCCCTGTATCCGCTGCAATGAGCGGGTGAAATTCCGCGACCTCATGGATACAGCGCGCGATCTTGGCGCGGATTGCATGGCGACGGGGCATTATATCCAGCGAAAAATGGGGCCTGCGGGGGCAGAGTTGCACCGCGCCGCCGACCCTGTGCGCGATCAAAGCTATTTCCTGTTCTCGACCACGCGCGAACAGCTTGAGTTTCTGCGCTTTCCGCTGGGGCATCTGGAAACCAAGGCTGAGACGCGCGCACTGGCTGCACGCCACGGGCTGAGTGTGGCCGACAAGCCCGACAGTCAGGATATCTGCTTCGTGCCTGATGGGGATTACGCGCGTGTGATTGAAAAGCTGCGCCCCGGGGCGGCCGATCCGGGCGAGATTGTCGATCTGGAGGGGCGCGTGCTGGGCCAGCATCGCGGGATCATCCATTACACGATCGGGCAGCGCCGGGGTCTGGGGATCGGCGGGCTGGCGGATCCGCTCTATGTCGTGCGGCTGGACCCGTCGATGCGCCGTGTGATCGTGGGACCGAAAGCGGCGTTGGCCACGCGCACTGTGCCGGTGCGCGAAATCAACTGGCTGGGCGATGAGCCCTTCACCGCGCGCGCGGAATGGGAAATGTCGGTCAAGCTGCGCTCGACCCGTCCGCCTGCGCCTGCGCTGATCCGGCCCTTGTCCGACACCGAGGCGGAGGTGGAATTGCTGACCCCCGAAGAAGGCATCAGCCCCGGACAGGCCTGTGTCTTCTATGCGCCTGAGGGCAGTCGCGTTTTCGGCGGGGGCTGGATCTGGAAAGGGCGTTAAGGGGGGGCGCTGCCCCCCTCTTGGCCTTGCGGCCAATTCACCCCCCGGAGTATTTGGGGCAAGATGAACGCCCATTGGGAATAACGGAATGCGCCCATTAATCATGACTTGCGGCGACCCTTCGGGGATTGGCCCCGAAATCGCAGTTCGGGCGAAAAAGGCGCTTGGGGCATCTGTGCCCTTTGTCTGGCTGGGAGACCCGCGCCACTTGCCGGCCGGGGCGGCATGGCAAGAGGTCTCGGAGCCGGGCGCGGTGTTGGCGCTTCCGTCCGATGTTCTTGGCGTGTTGCGCCATGACTTTCCGGCGAATGCGCAGGCAGGAAAGCCCGACCCGGCGAATGCGCAGGCGATTGTGGATGTGATTGCGCGGGCGGTGCGGCTGGCGCAAAGGGGCGCGGTGGCGGGGATTGTGACCTGTCCGATCAACAAGGCTGCGTTGAAATCGGGCGCGGGTTTCGCCTTTCCGGGACATACCGAATATCTGGCAGAGCTGGCCGAGGTGCCGCGGGTGGTGATGATGCTGGCCTGTGATCAATTGCGAGTTGTGCCGGTGACAATCCACATTGCGCTGGCAGAGGTGGCGCACGCGCTGACGTCGGACATGCTTGCCGAGACGTTGCAGATCACGCAGGCCGGATTGCAGCACGATTTCGGGATTGCGCGTCCGCGTCTGGCGGTTGCCGGGCTGAACCCCCATGCAGGCGAATCTGGCACGATGGGGCGCGAAGAGATTGACGTGATTATCCCTGTGCTGGAGCAGTTGCGTGCAGATGGGATGATTCTGGACGGTCCCTTGCCCGCCGATACGATGTTTCACCCTGCGGCACGGGCGCAATATGATGCCGCCATTTGCATGTATCATGATCAGGCGCTGATCCCGATCAAGACCATCGATTTTGCAAACGGGGTAAATGTAACGCTGGGTCTGCCTTTCATTCGCACCTCGCCCGATCATGGCACCGCCTATGA
>SKGU01000030.1 GCA_007117255.1 Natronohydrobacter sp.
CTTAGCAGGGCATCAATCATCAGGTGGTGCAGGTCCGTCGCGAATATCAGGGCGACGCCCGCCATCATCAGCGCATCCGCAATCATGGTAGAACCCTGAAACGCACCGGTTTCGGGCGCAAACGCATTGGAAAGACCGGATACAAGGCCAATCTGATAGCCCGCAAACTGCAAGGCTGACATGATGATGCGCGCAACCGTGCCGATCCAGACGCCAAGCGTGATCTCGATGGCAAGTATCGGCAAGAGCATCTGGGGGCTGTCGAGGAGCTGCACGTCTATCGGGGTTGCGGGCGCAAGCGCCGCTGAGAGTGCAAGTGCCAGAAGCAGGCGAAACCGCAGCGCAATCATCCGCTCGCCAAAACCCGGAATGAATGCAAGCGCGCTTCCCATCCGCGCAAAGACCAGCGCGACCGCCAGAAATTGCGAGGTCAGAAAGGTGTCCAACTCCACCTTTAGCCGCCGATCGTAGCGACAGTGCGAAGGGACGCCTTACGGTGAACTTCGTTATGTGAAATGACCTGCGTCATCGGGCTGACACGCTCTAGCATGGACCGTACAAAGCTGCGCACCTCGGGGCTGACCATCAGTGCCGGCCATTCGTCAACTTGCGCGAAGCGCTGAATTTCCTTGCGCGCTTCAAGAACAAACTCCTGCACACGTTGGGGGGACATCAGGAAGTTGCGCTCGTCGCCGTTCACGCGCATTGCGGCGTTGAATTCACTCTCCCATGCGGGGGACATGGTGATGACCGACACAAAGCCGGTCTGATCTGCCATTGCCTGACATATCTGGTTAGACAGCCGCCGGCGCACATGTTCGGTAATCGTGACAACATTGGCGCTGTTGCGGCTTGCTTCGGCTATTGCCTCGACGATCAATGGCAGGTTTCGGATCGAGACGCGTTCGGTCAATAGCGCCTGCAAGACATGCTGAACAAGGATCGCGGGCGCGGTGGTCGAGATTTCGCCCACCAGTTTCTGGTATTCGCGCGCAAGGCCGTCGATCAGCGTTTGCGTGGCCCCGTAGGTCAGCAGTTCGGGCATATGCTGTTTGATGACTTCGGTCAGATGGGTGGTCACCACGCTTTCGGGGTCGACAACAGTGCACCCAAGTGTTTCGGCCTCAGCCGCGCGTTCGGCGTCGACCCAGATCGCGTCAAGGCCGAATGTCGGGTCAGTGGTGCGTTCGCCGGGCAGGTCCATCGGGGCGTCGCCGGGGTTCAGGACCATCATCTCGCGGGGGCGTACCTCTCCGCGTGCGGCTTGGACCCCTTGCACAAGAATGGCATAACCGTTCGAGGGCAGAGAGGGTTCGTCCTTGATCCGCACCGCCGGAAGTATGAAGCCAAAGTCGCGCGCAAAAAGCTGGCGCAGGCTTTTTATCTTCCCCGGTAGCGCGGCTTCGGGGCTGCTGATCAGGGGCACAAGTGCCGATCCCAGTTCCAGCCGCAGGTCGTCCAGACGCAAAGTCTCGGTGATATCATCGCGGCTGGATTGCGCAGCGGCGGCTTCCGCGTCATTGGTCGCGCGTGTTTCTGCGCGTGTGGCTGCAATGCCCTGCCGTTGCATGAAAAGCCCCATGCCCGCCAGCATCACGGCCATCGCAAGGAACACGCCAAAGGGAAATCCGGGCAGAAACCCGATACCCAGCAACAGGCCGGCAGCCATATAAAGGGCTTTGGGAAAACGACCAAGCTGTTGCAGAACGGCTTCGTTTGCGGCACCGACTGTGCCGCCTTTGGTCACGATCAGGCCCGCCGCCAGCGAAACGATCAGTGCGGGGATCTGCGTCACCAACCCGTCGCCAATGGTCAGCACGGTATAGGCATTGGCGGCAGCACCAACCCCCATGCCATGCTGTATGACCCCGATCAGAATGCCCCCGATCACATTGATCAGCGTGATGATGATGCCCGCAACCGCATCGCCGCGCACGAATTTAGAGGCGCCGTCCATCGCGCCGAAAAAGCCGCTTTCATCTTCAAGTTCCTTGCGACGCCTGCGCGCCTCGGCCTCATCTATCAGCCCCGCGCCAAGATCCGCGTCGACCGCCATCTGCTTGCCCGGCATTGCATCCAGCGAGAACCGCGCCGACACTTCCGCAATCCGGGTAGAGCCTTTGGTGATGACAACAAAGTTGATCACGACAAGGATGGTGAACACCACCAGCCCGATCACGAAATTGCCGGACACAATGAAACGCGAGAACCCCTCGATCACGCCGCCCGCAGCCCCCGGCCCGGTATGCCCTTCGCTAAGGATCAGGCGGGTGGAGGCCACGTTGAGCGACAGGCGCAACATAGTCACCACCAGAAGGAGGGTCGGAAAGCTGTTGAATTCAAGTGGTCGCGGTATCCATAGCGCGACCATCAGGATCAGTACCGAAAGCGACAGCGACACGGCCAGCCCGAAATCCAGCAACACTGGCGGCAAGGGCACAAACAGCATTCCAAGAACCAGAGTCACGCCAATCGCAAAGGCGATATCGCGATTGGCAAAGCCAAAGGCGACCATGCGATCATTGCGGTCCTGTCGGGAAGGAGAGAGGGCCATTCTGAGCTCCGTCAGAAATGTTGTTGGAAATGGGGCAGGATCGGCTCCAGCCGATCGCGGCTATAGATTCCGTAGATACCGCCGTCATCGCCGTCTTGTGTGGACCAGTAGCCGTGGTCCCAAGGCGTCGTGTTGCTGTCGAAAGAGGCAGGCGATGAAGGCGCTGCATGTGCCTGTAGCGTAACCGGGGGCGAAGAATGCGCTACTGGACGCGCGCCAACGAGCGTGTGGAACGCACTGATGCGGTCATTGGCAACCGCGACATTGCGACGAAGCGATGCAAGATAGACTGCCGCATGTTCCGGCGTACGCGAGTGATAAGCCCCCGCCGCGCGCATCCAGTCACCGGTTTCGGCATAAAGCCCGCGCAGAAAGCGCGCTGCATAATCGACGTTGATCGCTGGATCAAAGCCTTGCTCAAGGCTTGCAAAGGCATTGGGGTGCCAACGCAGGTTGATCTGCAAGCACCCAACATCAATGGACTGCACACCACTTTGTTGTCGTTCGCGCACCCAAGCCATCGCGGCCTCTCTGCTGTCAAACAAGCGCCCCTCACCTGCCGCATTCACCGCCCAAGGCCAGACAGTCAGCCGCCCCCCCCGCGATGTGCCTGCCTCTTGCAGGCCAATCCCGAGAAGCAGATTGTCAGGAATGCCGTAGCGCTGCTGGGCGCGTAGGATTTCAGCGATGCATTTGCCGATTGGTTCACGAGTTGCGACAGACGGCGGGGGGGGAAGCATGGACATGCCTGTCGGTTCTGGCGCTGCCCTGCGCGAGAGGGTCCGGCGACCTGGCTGAGGGTGCATCCCGGTGCGATCTGGCAGCGCGGCTGTCCTGCGCGCGGTTTCTGGGGGCGCGCTGAAATAAAAGTCGGCCCAATCCGCATATGCGACAGGCGTGGTGACACCACACAAAAGCGTCAGCGCGGCAGCAAGGGTGACTGTTCTGCGCATCACATCCCACCGCTTGCGATCAAATCGAACACCCTGTCCGAAAGCCGCCGTAGGGTGGCGTAGATAAATGGGCTTGAAGCCAGAAGCCCCAGAAAGATCATGACGATCTTTGGTACAAAGGTCAGTGTCATTTCCTGAATTTGGGTCAATGCCTGAAAGAACGCGATGACAAGCCCCACCCCCAATGCCAGCGCCAGAATAGGGCCGGATCCAAGCAGGACGGTGATGAACATCTGGGACAGGATCGCGTAGGTATCTGTGGCATCCATCCCGCGCGATTCCTCTTGTTCCTGTTCCGCTGCGCGACCAGCCCGCCAAAGCTCCGCCAGAATATCGAGCGAACAATCTCATGCGCGGCTCGGCCCCGCGCGTCTATTCATGCGGTGTCCGTCAGATCGGCATGCGCAGCACTTCCTGATACGCTTCCACAAACTTGTCGCGCAGGGCGACCACGGTTTTCACGGTAGACTCAAGCGCCAGCGTTGCCTCGACCACCTCTTGCCGTCCGATCTCGCCGCGCAGGCCCTGCTGCGCTGCCATATCGCCTTCCCGGATGGTTGCGACGGCATCTTGCGAGGCGCTGCGGACCATCTCGCTGAAACTGCCTGCTTGCGGTTTGGCCGCTGTCGGAAGCGCGGCGCCGTTTAGGCCCTGCGCATTGCGATAGGCGTCGCGCACACCCGTCGCAACAAAAGACATTGAAGAATTCTCTATCATCTGCGGTCCCTATCGAAGCAGGTCGAGGATCTGCGCACGCATTTGGCGACCCGCCTCGAACATGTTCAGATTGGCCTCATAGCTGCGCGATGCTTCGCGCATATTGCTCATTTCCAGCAATGGGTTGACGTTGGCGGTCTTTACATAGCCCTCGGCATCGGCGGCGGGATGCGCTGGGTCGTATTCGCGCCCGAATGGCGCGCGATCTCGTCCCAATTCGGCCACCCGCACCAGTGATGCGCCGCTGTTGCGATCAACCATTTCTTCAAAGGCCAGCGTTTTTCGCTGATAGGGGTCGGCCCCGGGCCGTGTCCCGGTCGAGCCTGCATTGGCCACATTTTCTGCCACGACCTTGAGCCGTTCGCCCTGCGCGCGCATTCCGCTGGCCGCAACCAAGCCGATCGAGCTTAAAGGATCCATAAATCTGCTCCCTACCGTTGGCCAACGACAGCGAGGGTCAACAACTGATGCCCCTTGCCATAGAGCAAGGTTGCAAGCTGGTGATTGCCACTAAGTTCGCTGGATCTGAGTGTCTGCTGTTCCAAGGCGACCGAATTGCCGCTGATGCTTGTCTCCCAAGCTGTTTCATCGGTGCTGACGCGCACCCCGCCTGTGCGTCCGCTGCCCGTGATATGCGCGCTATGCGTGGTCTTGACCGCACCACTGCGCGCGCCTTCGACAAGCTCTGCAAAGGGGCTGATATCGCGTGCCTTGAAGCCGGGAGTATCGGCATTGGCGATATTTTCAGCCACCATCTGTTGCCCCGCCGAAACCCATTGCATCCGCTGAGATGCAACCTGAAAGAAAGACATGGAGTTCAGTTTCATTTCGGTTCCCTTTAAAGGATAAACATGAAATAACATGAACAAAACTTGCTGACTAGAGGATTTATTCATGAATACTATATTTTCTGGTCTATCGGGCGCGGCAAGGCATATTGAGGGCGCGCGCATAGCGGGCAGGGTCAGTGGCGTGCTTGGGCTGACCCTTACCGCCCAAGGCGTAGAACGCGCGCTGGGAATTGGCGCGCGTTGTATTGTTCAGGGCGCGCGCGGTCCCGTCCTTGGCGAAGTTGTGGCGGTCGATGCGCGCGGCGTCCATGTGCTGCCCTTCGGAACATGGGATGGGGTCGTGGTGGGCGATCTTGTCGAAAGCAGCCCGCGCGGCGATGTGGTGCGCCCCGATAATGGGTGGATCGGTCGTGTTGTTGACGCGCTGGCGAACCCGATAGACGGTCGCGGGCCGCTGCATGAGGGCAGTGTCGCGCGCTCGATCAAACGCGCACCGCCGCCCCCCTTTGACCGCCGCCGCGTAGGTGCCCGCATTGATACGGGTATCAAGGCGCTTGATATTTTCACGCCACTTTGCCGTGGTCAGCGCATGGGGGTCTTTGCCGGGTCGGGGGTCGGGAAATCATCGCTGATGGCGATGCTTGCGCAGGGGGCTGATGCAGATGTCATTGTGGTCGGTCTGGTCGGCGAGCGTGGTCGCGAGGTGCGCGATTTTATCGAAAGTGATCTTGGCCCAGAGGCAATGGCACGGTGCGTCCTTGTCGTTTCAACCGGGAACGAGCCGCCCTTGATGCGCCGTCAGGCCGCTTGGACGGCAACTGCTGTGGCCGAGCATTTCCGCGATGCCGGGCTTCAGGTGCTGCTGTTGATCGACAGTGTGACACGCTTTGCGATGGCGCAGCGGGAAATAGGCCTGGCCGCTGGGGAACCTCCAACTTCAAAAGGTTATCCGCCGACCGTATTTGCCGAACTGCCACGACTTCTGGAACGCACGGGGCCGGGCACGGAACAGGAGGGCGACATTACTGGCATCTACACTGTGCTGGTCGACGGCGATGATATGAACGACCCCATTGCCGATACTGTGCGCGGAATTCTGGACGGCCATGTTATTCTTGACCGCCAGATCGCCGAGCGTGGCCGCTTTCCCGCGATCCATCTGCTCAAAAGCGTATCGAGGATGCTACCAGACTGCCATGCCAGCGCTGAATACGCGGTCCTTGCCGCTGCACGCCGTTTGCTTGCGAAATATTCTGACATGGAAGAACTGATCCGCATGGGCGCCTATAAAACGGGGGGCGATGTCGATATTGACGCTGCAATCAGGTTTGCTGGCCCGGCAGAGAATTTTCTGAGCCAGAAGAAACATGAACAGATGCCTGCGGATCAATCCTTTGCCGAACTGTACGAGCTGCTGGGCGAGGCGGGTGTAGAGGTGCCGTTAACCAGTTGAAACCGCGACTGCTTGAATACCGGCACCATCAAGCGACCTCATTTACCTGAATACCGGATATCGCCTGAACAAGAGAATCTTCTGTCACCAGTTCGGCCGTGAATTCACGCATGATCCGCCCGCTATACATCGCCACAATACGATCGGAAACGCGCAGCACCTCGGGCATTTCCGAACTGATGACGATCACTGCATAACCTTGTGCGGCAAGCGCGCGCAGCAACATGTGAATCTCGGATTTCGACCCCACGTCAATACCGCGTGTCGGTTCATCCACAATCAGCACGCGCGGCTGCATCGACAGCCATTTTCCAATGACGATCTTTTGCTGGTTGCCGCCAGACAATACGCGGACAGTTTGTCGCCAACTTGGCGTCTTGATCTCCAGCTTGTCACGATACTTGTCGAAAATCGCGTTCTCGGCGCCGGAAGAAACGAATGGCCCATTGGTCAGGTTTTGCACCTGCGGCAAGGTCATGTTGTCGCGGCAATTCATTGACAAGACCAAACCCTGCTCTTTGCGGTTCTCCGGGACAAGCGAGATACCCAGGGCGATTGCGTCGGGTGGTGAACCGATCCGCACCTGCGCGCCATCTATTAAAATCTCGCCACTATCGGCGCTGCGTAATCCAAAAAGTGTCTCGGCAATCTCGGTCCGGCCTGCACCAACCAGCCCGTAAAACCCGACCACTTCGCCCGCGCGCACTGAAAAACTGATATCCTTGAACAGGGGCGCGCAAGTCAGATTCCGAACCTCCAGCACGGTTTCGCCCAGTGTTGGTGTGGCGGCATCACGCGACAGGTCCAGACTGCGCCCGATCATCAGGCGCGTGACTTCATCTTCATTCGTTTCGGCAGTGGTCAGCGTGCCGCGATAGCTGCCATCGCGCAAAACGGTAATGCGGTCTGACAGGGTGAATATCTCGTCCATCCGGTGCGAAATATAGACAATCCCCACACCGCGCGCCTTCAGGTCGTTGATAATCTCGAACAGCACCACTTTTTCAGCATCGGTCAGCGAGGCGGTCGGTTCATCAAAGACCGCCACGCGCGCATCAACGGTCAAGGCCCGTGCAATCTCGACCATCTGCTGGTTGGCGATTGACAGGTTCACGACTGTCACCTCTCCGCGGAAATTGCAGTTCAGCCGTTCCAGAATAGCGTTGGAACGGTCAAACAGGGTTTTCCAATCCACACGGCCAAAAGATTTCAGCGGCAACTCGCCCAGATAGATATTCTCGGCCGCAGACATTTCAGGCACAAGGCTGAGTTCCTGATGGATCAGTACCACGCCCTGTGCTTTGGCCTCAATCGGGGTGGTCATGCGCACGGGTTGGCCGCCGATGATGATCTGCCCCTCGTCAGGCTGATACATCCCTGCCAGCACCTTCATCAGCGTCGATTTGCCTGCGCCATTCTCGCCCAGCAGGGCGTGAACCTCGCCGGGCATGACCTCGAAATCTACGCCGTCCAGCGCACGGACGCCCGGAAAGGTTTTGACAATTCCCTGAAGGCGCAGAGCAGGTTCTAACTTCTCATTCATAGGCGTAGCCCCCCGTCGGCAGTGCGGTTGAAACGTTTGTCCAGAAACAGAACGGCGATCAGGATGCTGCCAAGGATGACATAGACATAGAAGGCGGGCACCTGCATCAGGTTCATTCCATTGCGCAAGATACCGATCGCCAGAACGCCGCCAAGCGTGCCGATAATGTCGCCCTTGCCGCCTGTCAGCTTGGTGCCACCCAGCACCACTGCGGTAATCACCCACAACTCGTAATCGCGGCCCAGATTTGGTGTCGCTGCGCCCATCTGCGTGGACAAAAGCACGCCGGACAGGGCTGCAAGAAACCCGATGATCATGAAATTGATCATCATATGCGGACCAACCCGAATCGCTGCATTCACCGCAGCTTCGCGGTTGCCGCCAACTGCGTAGGTGTTGCGCCCATGAACCGTGCGCGACAACACCAGATGAACGATCAGCGTGCACAGCAGAAAGATAACCGCCAGGACCGGCAAGGGGCCAATAGACAGCGCGCTAAAGTCTGAATAGGCGAAATTCATCGCGTAGAACGAGGATTCCCCCGTATAGACAAACACCAGCCCGCGAATGCCGAGCATTGCGCCAAGTGTCACGATGAAGGCATCAACCCCGGTCTTCCAGACAATAAAGCCATTGATCGCCCCCATCAAAAGGCCGACCAGAAGCGCAAGGCATACGGCAGGCAAGATCTGCCAGTTGCCCCATGTTGCGAACATGGCCCAGCTTTGGACATCGACCGCGAAGGCAGCCGCAAGCGCTAGTGTCGCGCCCACCGACAGGTCGATATTGCCGTTGATCATGACCAGTGTCATCCCCAGTGCGATCAGGCCGATGGTTGAGGTCTGCACCAGAATGTTCTGGAAATTGCGGTAGTCGAAGAAGTGATCGGACATCAGGCTGAAGAAGATGAAGACAAGCAGCACGAAGCCCCAGATCGGGTTGCGCATCAGCCAGCGCAAGGGTGTGATATCGGTCAGGTTCGACATGGTATGCCTCATGCTATGGGTGAAAACAGGCGGCCGCGCTTGGCTGCAACATCCAGCCAGACTGCCACGATGATGACGGCCCATGTGACCAGCCATTGCGTGTAATAGGGCTGCCCCATCAGGATCAGACCATTCTGGATAAACGCCAGCATCAGAACGCCAAGGACGGTTTTCAGAATGCTGCCAGCCCCCCCAAGCAGCGATGTGCCGCCCAGAATGACCGCCGCCAGAACCTGCAATTCATAGCCCTGGCCGACATTGTTTTGCGACCCCATCACCCGGCTGCCCAGGATGATCGCAGCCACCGCCACGCAAAGCGCCGAGATCAGATATGTTGTAAATACAATGCGCGACCGCGGAATGCCCGAAAACACCGATGCGGTCGGATTGCCGCCCACGGCATAGACCTTGCGGCCAAACGGTGTGGTTGTCATGATCACATGAAAGATAATCGCGAGAAGCCCGAATATGATTATGGGCGCTGCAATTCCAAGGATCGAACCACGCCCGAAAATGGCAAACCATGTTCCGCGCTGGTCGACAATATCGACATTCTGCCCGCCGCTGTAAATCAGCACCAACCCCTGAATAGCCGAGAGCATCCCAAGCGTCACAATCAATGAGTTGAGCCTGAGTATCCCGATCAGAAACCCGTTTATCGCCCCCAGACACAGCGTCGCCAGCACCATGATCGGGATGGCAAGTTCCGGCCCGACCTTGTCATGCAGGTCTACCACAAGCACCGTCGCAAAGGACAGCATAGAGCCAACGGACAAATCCAGATTACCGCCAATAACGACAATTGTGACCCCCAGCGCCATGACCCCGATGATCGCGGATTGACGAAACACCGACATGACGTTGTCGGGAGTCAGGAACCTGTCGGACATGAGCGAGAATACGATCATGAACAGGATAAAGGCCACGAGTATGCCCTGTTTGGCAATCGCGGGGCCCCCGGCCTTGAGGCGGTTCAAAAGCATCTGGTTCCTCCCGTGAAGCGGCTTGCGACGCGCTCTCCCCAGCGCGAAGGTCATGGCTGTGCTAAAAGCCAAAAACGGGGCGAGCACGTTCTGGCCCGCCCCGGTTCAGTATAGGACTGCCTCAGAAAACTGGGCGGTCGAATTCTTCCATATTGTCCTGGGTGATCTTGGGCGTGTCGAAATAGTTCAGCTTCGGCACATCTTCGCCCGCCAGTACGTCGAGTGCTGTTTGCAACGCGGCCTCGGCATCATCTACCGGCGATTGATAGACCGACCCCCAGTATTCGCCCCGCGCCATCGCGTCATAGCCAACGGCAAAGTTGGTCGCGCCGATGAACACCATGCCTTCGGCGCGGCCCGCATCAATGGCTGCGTTCAATGCACCGACACCCATGTTGTCATCGCCGGAATATACTCCGTCGATATTGTCAAAGCGGGTCAGGAACGTTTCCATCGTGCGCTGCGCGCGCTCACGGTTCCAGTCACCGGGCTGAATGTCCAGCTGTGTGACATCGGGGCACATTTCGGCAAGCCGCTCGTCAAAACCCTGCTGGCGTTCAATGGCAGTTGTGTAGCCGGGCATCCCGGTAATCTGTACGATCTGTCCTTCACCGCCCAGCGCGTCGCACATCATTTCGGCCGAATAGATTCCCTGCTGAATGTTGTTCGGCCCAGAGAATGCTGCGATGAAATCCATACCGGCTTCGGCGATGTTGGAATTTGTGACAACGACGGGAATCCCGGCATTATGCGCATTGCGAACAGCGGGGACCAGCGCCTGTCCATCTGTGGGCCAGATGATAATCGCGTCAACCTGCTGCTGTATCAGATCCTGCATCTGGCTGATCTGGCGCGCAACGTCACCACCGGCATCAAGGACGATGACCTCAACATCCGGGTTCGCCTCGGCTGCGGCGATAAAGGCGCGCTCATATGTTGTCTGATAGCTGTCGATGCCAACATTGTTTTGCGTAATCCCGATCCGAACAGTGTCAGCCGATGCCGCTGTTGCCAGAGCAAGCGTTCCGCAACTGGCAAGCAAAATGCGCATGGTCTTGTTCATGGTATTCCTCCCATAAGTGAAAATCGCCGCTTACCCGGATGGATTCTTACGCCACTCAGGCCAATTTGCGGTCGTCTCATGCTGTCCGCATATGCAACATCACAACACCACAAAAATGTTCAAAATGAACAATCAAAGCGTCATTTTGAACATTTATGCGCTATGATCGCAAAGCCAATCTGAACAAATTGAAGGTAGAGCGAATGAGCGTTCGAAGCAATATTGCCAAATCAGGCCCCAAATCCGGAAAGACCGCTGACGTGAAGATGGGAAATATTCAAAAAGAAAATTTCTCCAGGCCTTCTGGCGTGACCCGGAAGGGGGCTGGGGTGGAACAGGCGGCTTTGCCGGCTGCGTTGGCTTTCGTCGACACGCTTTGCGCAGAGCTCGACACCGCCTTGGAGATTTCGGACCCAAACGCACATTTCAACATGGTGTCGGCTTTGCTGAAAGCACATCTAAGCGGCAAGATCATTACAGCGACAATGCTGATCTCGGCCTCTGGTGTGCCGTATGCGACTGCGCGGCGCAAATTGCAGCAATTGCAAGAGTGCGGTTTTATAGAGCAGCGCGCGCGGACCAGATCAGGGCGATCCTTTTCCTTGCACCCGACCGAGCGGCTGATGACCAACTGGCGCCAGCTTGCCGATCGCATCTTGCGGCTTTGTGCCGAAACAGGAAGCGCTGAAGTGAAGGATGCGCGCGAATATTATTTCGGTGCGTCTTATGTGCCTGCCAGTCAGACAATCGCGCCCCCGCAAGTCTTGCCAGAGCCGTTGCAGCTTGGCGGGGGCTTGCGCATTCTGGTACATGGCGACCCTACATTCATGGTCATGGAAAACCTCAAGCGCCAGTTCGAGCAGATCATCGGCACGAATATCAGCCAGCGCGCCTTCTCCATCGACCGTCTTCGCACCGAAGCGCTGCGCAATGCCGAGCGTCGGATCAGCAAGTATGACATTATCGCCGTCGATCTGCCCTGGATCGGTGAATTTGCCGAAAAGGGTGTGCTGGCGCCGCTGGATGAGTGCCTGGACACTGACCGGCTTGACCCACCGGATTTTCACACCGCCGGTTGGATGGCCGCGCATTGGGGCGGGCGGGCTTATGGTGTGCCCAGCCAGACCACGCCAGAGCTACTTTTCTACCGCAAGGATCTGTTTGCCGAGGCCGGACTGGAACCGCCCGACACAACCGACAAGTTGATCGCAGCCGCGCGCCATTTTCACGCGCCCCAACAGGGCCGTTTCGGGATTGCGTGGAATGCGGCACGCGGGACGGCACTGGGGCACCAGTTTTTGATGACCTGTGCGGATTTCGGTCAGCCTATTGTCAATCTGGACCAGATCGCAGGCGGGTTTGCCGCCGATACCGCGCATCGCAGCGATATTGTCCCGACAATTGACACGCCGCTGGCCCTGGATGCGTGTGAATTCCTGCTCTCGCTGATGGAATTCTCGCCCCCGGACATTCTGTCGATGTCTTGGTATGAACGCGTCCGGCCCTATGCGGCAGGCAAGATTGCAATGGCATATGGCTATACGTTGCTTGCCCCCTATTTTGAGCGTGATCCGTCTTCACCCGCCAATGGAAACACCGGCTATCTGCCACATCCGGCGGGGCCAGAGGGTCAGCCGGTTGCGACGGTGGGCGGCTATGTCATGGGTATTCCCGCGAATATAGCACCCGAACGCCGCGCGGCTGCTGCCGAAGCGCTGATCGCCTTCACCTCGCCCGAGGCACAGAAGCTCTACATCCTGAATGGCAGCCGCACTGCGCCACGCTATTCAGTCGGGGCCGATCCCGAGGTGCGCCGCATCTCACCCATATTCGAGGCGGTCGATGCCATGTCCTTGCGCGACGAGTTGCAATACTGGCCCCGCCCGCCAATCCCGCAAATTGCCGAGATCATCGAAATTTGCGGCCAGGAACTTCACGACATGCTGCGCGGAATACTGTCCCCGCGCGACGCATTAAGGCGTGCCCAGTCCCGGGCTGAGGACGCCTTGAAATAACCCAAAGCGCTGAGGAGGACGCCATGGACACCACCCGCCTGCAAGGCAAGAACATTCTGATTACCGGGGCTGCGCGCGGTATGGGTGCCTGTAATGCCGAGCATTTCGCCGAACTTGGTGCCAATGTTTGCCTTGGCGATCTGGACCTTGATGCAGCACAAGAAATGGCCGAGAAAATCAACGCCAAAGGCAATGGCCGCGCCATCGCCGTCAAGATGGATGTAACCAAGCGCGAAGATAATGCAGCCGCCGTCGCCGCCACCGTTGACGCTTTCGGAATGATCAATATCGGCCTGTTCAACGCAGGTCTGAACAAGCCCCGTTTCTTCATGGATATTGATGAAGACAACTGGGACATGATCATGAATGTCAACACCAAGGCGATGTGGTTGGGGATGCAGGAAACTGCACGCCAGATGATCGCGCAAGGCAAGCAGGACTACCCCTATAAGCTGATCAATGTTGGCTCTATCGCGTCACGCAAGCCGCTTGTGGATGTGACGGTCTATTGCACCTCGAAATATGGCTGCCTTGCGCTGACCCATTGCGGGGCTATCGGGCTGGCCGAGCATGGCATCACCGTCAACGGTTATGCGCCCGGTGTCGTTGTCACCCCGCTATGGGAGCAACTGGACAAGGATCTGGTCGATATCGGCTTCAAGCAGCGCGAGGGTCAGGCCTATGATGACATTGTGCGCGATGCGCTTCAGATCAAGCGCGTGTCCTACCCCGATGATGTGAAGGGCACAGCCGCGTTTCTGTGCAGTTCCGACAGCGATTATATGACGGGCCAGATGATCCATATCGATGGCGGTTGGTGCATCCAGTAAGGCACCGCGCTTCAATATTTCACCTTCAGACAATCGGTGCGCGCTGCGGCGCCCCGACGGAGTATTATCATGTCACGAGCTTTGATGCCAAATATGCTGACGCCGCAAGACCTTGAACCCAATTGGCGCTGGGAAGGGCGGCTGCCTGCATGGGGCCATACTTCGGTCGATTTTGAACGCCGGATCGACCATGACCGCCTGCGCCGCTACCGTTTGGCGCGCACGCGGCAGGCGTTGCAGGCATCCAATGCCGGCACGCTGTTGTTGTTCGATGTGAACAATATCCGCTATGTGTCCGCCACCAAGATCGGCGAGTGGGAACGCGACAAGATGTGTCGCTTCTGCCTGCTGACGGGCGATGATGCGCCCTATGTGTGGGATTTCGGGTCCGCCGCGATGCACCACAAGAAATTCAGCGACTGGCTGGTGCCCGAGCATTGCCGCGCCGGTGTGGTGGGCATGCGCGGCACGATTCCGCCCGAATTCGGGTTGATGTGGAAATATGCGCGTGAAATCGCGGGCCTGATCCGCGATGCGGGCATGGGCGACATGCCGGTGGGCGTGGATTACGCTGAAACCGCCATGTTCCATGCCCTGCAAGAAGAGGGGCTGAATGTCGTGGATGGCCAGCAAATCATGCTGGCCGCGCGCGAGATCAAGAACTGGGATGAAATCCAGCTTTTGACGCAGGCCGCCGCCATGGTCGATGGCGTCTATCATATGATCTATGAGGAGTTGAAACCGGGCATCCGCGAGAATGACATCGTGGCGATGTCGAACAAGATGCTCTACGAGATGGGCAGCGATGATGTCGAAGCGATCAACGCCATTTCAGGCGAACGCTGCAACCCGCACCCGCATAATTTCACCGACCGCTATTTCCGCCCCGGTGATCAGGCCTTCTTTGATATCCTCCAAAGCTATCAGGGGTATCGCACCTGCTATTATCGCACCTTCAATATTGGCCGCGCGACGCCTGCGCAAAATGACGCCTATGTGAAGGCGCGCGAATGGATTGATGCGTCAATCGCCATGATCAAACCGGGTGTGTCCACCGACAAAGTGGCAGAGGTCTGGCCAAAGGCGGAAGAATTCGGCTTCCCGGACGAGCAATCGGCCTTTGGCCTGCAATTCGGCCACGGGCTGGGGCTGGCACTGCATGAGCGCCCGATCATCAGCCGCGCGATCAGTCTGGACCACCCGATGGAAATCAAGACCGGTATGGTCTTCGCGCTGGAAACCTATTGCCCTGCGGCAGATGGCTATTCGGCGGCGCGGATCGAGGAAGAAGTGGTTGTGACCGAGACCGGCTGCGAAGTGATCAGCCTGTTCCCGGCGGAAGAACTGCCGATTGCGAACCGCTACTGAACGCCCCTGTCGGGGCGTGGCCTCCGGCGGGAGTATTTTTAGCAAGAAAATGACGGGCAGTAGCCTTGAAAGGATGACAGCATGGCCAAGGCCAAGTCGAATACGGAAGATTATCTGCGGATGTATCGCCAGATGGTTCGGATACGGACGTTTGAAGATAATGCCAACCAGCTGTATCTGTCGGCCAAAATGCCCGGCCTGACGCATATGTATTCGGGCGAGGAAGCGGTCGCGGTGGGCATTTGCGAAGCGTTGACCGATGACGACCGCATCACCTCGACCCACCGTGGGCATGGTCATTGCGTGGCCAAGGGGGCGGAGTTCAAGCAGATGTTCTGCGAGTTGCTGGGCAAGGCCGAGGGCTATTGCCGTGGCAAGGGCGGCTCGATGCATATTGCCGATCAAAGCCACGGCAACCTTGGGGCCAATGCGATTGTCGGCGGCTCGATGGGGATTGCGACAGGGTCAGCCCTGCGCGCGAAATTGCAAGGCGCGGATGATGTGACGGTGTGTTTCTTTGGCGACGGGGCAACCGCACAGGGGCTGATGTATGAGGTGATGAACATGGCTGCCTTGTAGAGCTTGCCGGTGATCTATGCCTGCGAGAACAACGGTTATTCGGAATACACCAAGACCGAGGAGATCGCCGCAGGGTCCATCACCGCGCGGGCCGAGGCCTTCGGGATCGAGGCGCACCGCGTCGACGGGCAGGATGTGCTGGCGGTGAATGACCTGACGCGCAAACTGGTGGCGCGGGCGCGCAAGGGCGAAGGGCCGTTCTTCATGGAATTGATGACCTATCGCTATCACGGCCACCATGTGGGCGACATCAACCGCGAATATTACCGCTCCAAGGCCGAGGAGAAGGAGTGGAAGGATAACCGTGACCCGATCATCCGGTTTCGCGCGCATCTGGTCAGCGAAGGGATCGCCACGGAAGACGACCTCGATGCGATGAATGCCGAGGTCGAGAAGGATGCGGCTGAAGCCGTGGCCTATGCGCTGGACGCGGCCTACCCCGATGCGTCGGAAGTCGACATGCATGTTTTTGCGGCCTGAGGAGGAAAGATGATGCGCGAGATAACCCTGTCCCAGGCTGTGAATGAGGCCATTGCCGAAGAAATGCGCCGCGACGCATCGGTCTTTCTGATGGGCGAGGATGTGGCCGAAGCGGGCACGCCCTTCAAGGTGCTGTCCGGTCTGGTCGAGGAGTTTGGCACAGACCGCGTGATCGACACGCCCATATCGGAACCCGGTTTCGTAGGTCTGGCGGTGGGTGCGGCGATGACCGGCGCGCGGCCCATTGTGGATTTGATGTTCGGCGATTTCATCTATCTGGTCATGGACCAGCTGTGCAATCAGGCTGCCAAACAGCATTACATGTCGGGCGGCAAGCTGACCGTGCCGATGGTGTTGCGCACCAATATGGGGGCCACGCGGCGGTCGGCGGCGCAGCACAGCCAGTCCTTGCAAGCACTGGTGGCGCATATTCCGGGGCTGAAAGTGGCGATGCCCTCTTCGGCCTATGAGGCCAAGGGGCTAATGAAAACCGCCATCCGCGACAATAACCCGGTGGTGATCTTTGAAGACAAGCTGATGTATCAGGACAAGGCCCCTGTGCCGGAGGAAGAGTATCTGATCCCCTTCGGTGTGGCGAATGTGAAGCGCGAAGGGACGGACATTACCCTGATCGGCACCTCGTCCATGGTGCAGGTGGCTTTGAGTGCGGCAGAGATTCTGGCCGCCGAGGGGATCAGCGCCGAAGTGATCGACCCGCGCACGATTGTGCCGCTGGATGAAGCGACGCTGATTGAGAGTGTCAAGAAAACCAGCCGCGCGATTGTCATTGATGAAGGCCACCAAAGCTACGGCGTGACGGCAGAAATTGCCAGCCGCCTCAATGAGAAAGCCTTTTACCATCTGGATGCACCCGTGCTGCGCATGGGCGCGATGGATGTGCCCGTGCCCTTCAGCCCCGCGCTGGAGGATCTGACCGTGCCCACGCCCGAGCAAGTGGCCGCCAATGCGCGCAAGCTGTGCGCGAGGGAGTTGATTCATGCCGCATGACGTGACAATGCCCCAGCTTGGCATGGCACAGGATGCGGGGCGCCTGACACAATGGCTCAAAGCACCCGGCGATGCTGTGACCAAGGGTGATGCGCTGTTCGAGGTGGAAACCGACAAGGCCACGATGGAGGTCGAGGCGCAGGCCAGCGGGTTCCTGATCCATGTGACGGCGGCTGAAGGCGAGGACGTGCCTGTGGGTCAGGCCATTGCGCGCATTTCTGACAGCGCGGATGCGGCAGGTGACAGTCCGGCGCCGAAAGACAATGCCGCGCCAGAGAGTGCTGCGCCCGACAGTCTGCCCAAGGGCAAAGAGATCACCATGCCGCAACTTGGCATGGCGCAGGATAGCGGTGTTCTGGTCGGCTGGCTGGTGGAGTTGGGGGCAGAGGTCGGCGCGGATGATCTGCTGTTCGAGGTGGAGACGGACAAGGCGACACTGGAAGTGCCCGCAGGTGCAAGCGGCTATCTGGCCGCAACTCTGGCACAGGCCGGGGATGCGGTGCCGGTGGGGCAAGCCGTGGCCGTGATCTCGGCCAACAAGCCCGATGCGCCGGTTGCGCGCGGAATGGCTGCTGCGGCCCCTGCGACGAAAGCGGCCCCGAAGGCGGATGTTGCACCAGCCCCCAAGCCCGCAACACCCGCCAAGCCCGCGCAAGCCGCGCCCGCCCCTGCCGGGGGGCGCATTCTCGCCTCGCCCAAGCTGCGCCGTGTGGCAATGGAAAAGGGACTGGATCTGGCGCAACTGGTGCATGCGGGTCACCCGCAACCCTTTCATATGCGCGATCTGGACGTTCTGGAAAGCCTTGCCGACAAGGCCCCTGTGCCACAAGCCAGCGCGGCCATGAAAGCCATCCGGCTGGAAGCTGGCTGCCCCGAAGACGGGTTCACGGCTTTCGCACAATGGGCCGCCGATGCGCATGGGCTACGCGATTCCGATGCGCTGTTTGCAGGGCTTGCCGGGGCCAGCCTTGGCCGCGCGTCGACCGTGGCGGTGGAACGCTTTGGCGCAAGCCGCGTCTATGATGTCCCCGCAGGGCGCAGTCTGTCGGCGGTCACAGACTCCGAGAATTCACCCGATCTGCGCGTGCGCGATCTGCGCGCCACACAATTGCGGGCTGTGTCACTTGGCGCAGAGGATGTGCCGGTGCTTAGCATCATCCAACAGGGCGCGGGGCTTGCGCTGGTGCTGGAATGCTGCGCCGCGCAGATGGATGGCCCCGCCGCGATCGCGCTGATTTCCGAATTCGCAGGCCGGATGGAGCAGCCGCTTCGCCACCTGCTCTGACAGGGGGACCAAGATGGACCACACTGATCTTTACATAAACGGCACATGGCATAAAACGGATGAACGGTTTGACGTGATCAACCCCGCCACTGAACAGGTGCTGGCCTCGGTCGCCTCTGCCGGTATAGCCGATGCGGACAAGGCGCTGGATGCCGCCGAGGTTGCGATGGCCGAGTGGGCGGCGCGCACCCCGCGCCAGCGCTCGGAAGTGTTGCGCCGCGCCTGGGAATTGATGACCGCGCGGCTGGACCATTTCGCCCGTCTGATCACACTGGAAAACGGCAAGGCCCGCGCGGACGCGATGGGCGAGGCCACCTATGCCGCCGAATTCTTCCGCTGGTTCGCGGAAGAAGCGGTGCGCGCGGACGGGATGATCGCGCACGCGCCTGCATCGGGCGCGCGCATCATGGTGCAGCACAAACCGGCGGGGTTGGCCGTGCTGATCACGCCGTGGAATTATCCGGCGGCCATGGGCACGCGCAAGATTGCGCCCGCACTGGCGGCGGGCTGCGGGGTCATCATCAAGCCTGCCTCGGAAACGCCGCTGACCATGCTGGCGCTGATGCCACTTCTGGAAGAAGCGGGCGTGCCTGCGGGGCTGGTCAATGTGCTGCCCTCGAAGAAAACCGGCGCACTGGTCGATCACATGCTGCATGATCCCCGCGTGCGGGTGGTCAGTTTTACCGGCTCCACCGGGGTGGGGCGCAAGCTGCTGAAATCCGCCGCCGATCAGGTGCTGAAACCCGCGATGGAACTGGGCGGCAATGCGCCCGTGATCGTGTTTGACGATGCCGATATGGATGTGGCGATTGAAGGCACAATGCTGGCCAAAATGCGCAATCTGGGCGAGGCCTGCACGGCCGCCAACCGCATCTATGTGCATGAAGCGGTCGCGCCCGAATTCACCCGCCGGTTGACGGCGGCTATGTCGGCGCTGAAAGTCGGTGATGGCACCGATGCATCCGTCGATGTCGGCCCGCTGGTCAATGCCGCCACACGCGACAAGGTGGCGGAATTTGTGGCCGATGCGCTTGCCAAGGGCGCAAGGCTGGAATGCGGCGGCGTGGTGCCGGATGTCAAAGGCTATTTCTACCCGCCCACAGTGCTGTCGAATGTGCCGGAAACGGCCCATTGCGTGCATGACGAAATCTTCGGGCCAGTCGCGGCAATCCAGACCTTCACCGACCAAGAAGAGGTCATCACCCGCGCCAATGCCACGGAATACGGACTGGTGGCCTATGTCTTCTCGGGTGATTTCAAGCGCGCGCTGCAAGTGTGTGAACGGCTGGATTACGGCATGGTGGGGCTGAACCGTGGCCTTGTCAGCGACCCGGCAGCCCCCTTTGGCGGGACCAAGCAATCGGGACTGGGCCGCGAAGGCGGGCATGAGGGGATGCTGGAATTCATGGAAACACAATATATCTCGGCCAGTTGGTAAGGGGGCGCAGACATGTCAGAGGTTATCGCAAGCCCCAGCACCCGGCGCAAAGCCCTTGAGCAGGGCGTCGATATTGACGCCCGCGCCCGGGCGTTGGGGCGCAAGACAATGGGACCGGAAGATCTGGGCGCATCCGCACCCGCCAGCGCGCCTGCGGGCGATACCAGCTACTGGGATGTGGACCATTCCGCCTATGGCCCTGTAACCCACGAACCGATGAGCCGCTTTGCACAAGTGGCCGCCACCAATCTTGGTGCGGCCAATGCACTTATCCCGCAAGTCACTCATCACGACCGCGCCGACCTGCGCGCGATCAACGCCTTGCGCCAGAGCCTGAAACCCGAAGCACAGGCGCGAGGGTTGAAACTGACAACGCTGGTCTTCCAGATCGCGGCGCTGGCGCGCTGCCTGCGGGCCTTTCCGCGCTTCAATGCATCCTTGTCAGCAGATGGTAAAACCCTGATCCTGAAGGAGTATGTCCATATCGGCATCGCCGTGGACACGCCCCACGGGCTGATGGTGCCCGTCATCCGAAATGCCGATACCAAAGGCCTGTGGGAGATCGCCGCCGATCTGGCCGATCTGGCCGCCCGCGCGCAGGCGCGCAAAATCAAACCCGACGAGATGGGCGGCGCGTCCATGACCATCAGCAATCTGGGCGGCATTGGCGGCACCGCATTCACCCCAATCGTCAACCCGCCCGAACTGGCCATCCTCGGCATCACCCGCACCGAAATTGTTACCCAATGGGACGGCACCACCCCGCAACCTGTGCCCATGGTGCCGCTGGACCTGAGCTACGATCACCGCGCCCTCAACGGGGCAGACGCGGCAAGATTCATGAACCATCTCACACAGCTGATCGCAGACCCACGACAGATGATGGTGTAACGGGCGCAGGGGCTTCATCACCGGCGTTTCAGATCGCTGTTGCAAGTAAAGCCCGGGTTATCTGCCGGTTGAAAGGAACCAAAGCCCGAAAGCGCCGCCAATTCCCGGGCGGGGCATTCGGGCAGGTTGGGCAGGGGTTCCAGCCGCGCTGCCTATCGAAATGCAGTAGCTGCGAGGCCGGTCAATGGTTCTGGATAGACCCCAAGCAAAATGATCAATGCAACCGATGCCGCCATTGCTGCACTGTCCATGCGGCTTAGCGGCGTTTGTTCGAATGGGTTCGGGGATGAGGTGAAGATACGGATCGCGAACCGCAGGTAATAGGCAAATCCCAGCGTCGAGCCTATGGCCGCGATGATCAACGCGCCCCAAGCGGCTTCACCCGCGAGGCTGGAGAAGAGATAGAGCTTGGCAATGAATCCAAGGCTTGGCGGCAATCCCGCCAGTGACAACAGTGCTATCCCAAGCGCTACACCGGCAAGCGGTCGCGACCAGACAAGACCGCGCAAATCCTCCAGCCGCGTAGCCGAGCCGAGCAGCGCAGCCACAGCAAAGCCAGCGACGATGGCGGGCGCGTAGCTGGCCGCATAGATCAACACCGTCTCGCCCATAAGCGGGCCGCCGACCGAGAGTATGAGCGCCAGATAGCCGGAATGAGCCACACTGGAATAGCCCAGCATCCGCATCAGATTGGTCTGGCGCAGCGCGGCCAGATTGCCCCAGATAACCGCTGCGCCACCCGCCAGAAACAGCCCCAGTGCCCAAATGTCAGGCGCGGGCACTGTCAGCCCGATTCTGAGCGCGGCAATGGCGACGGCGCCCTTGGAAATCGCGCCCGCCAGCGCGCCGACAGGCGCGGGTGCGCCGGCAAAAAGGTCAGGTGACCACATGTGAAACGGCACCAGCGCGAATTTGACCGCCAGACCAACAAGCAAAAAGGCAAGGCCAATGGCGGCAACTGGTCCTTCGACCGACCACGCATCAAGCCGCAGACTGCCAGAGGCCGCGAAGCCAAAGACCAACCCCATCAGCAGCGCCGCAGCCCCGACACCGGCGAGAAGGAACAACTTGTAGCCAGCCTCGACCGCCGCTTCGGTGCGCGGCATCAGCGCCAGCGCGACCATTGGCAGTGTTGTCAGCTCCAGCCCCAGAAACAGCGTGGCACCATGATTGGCCGAGGCTAGGGCGGACCCGCCCGCCGCGGCGATGGCGACCAGTGCTGGTCCTTCGCGCCCGGTGCAAAAGCTGCGCGTGAAGGCCACGATTCCAAGCCCCGCCGATGCTGCAAGCAAGGTGCCCAGTCGGGCCATCAGGTCATCGGCCAGAAGCACACTGAACGGCGCTTCGGGGCCGTGCATACGGGCCAGCACGATGACAATCGCCATCGCCATGGGTATCGCTGCGGCAAGGCGCACGCGTGGCATCGGCTGAATCGGGGCCAGCACCATTGCCAGCAGTGCCGCCAGCCCCAGCAGCGCGAGGGGTGCGATGGACCAGAATGTGCCGTCGGTCATGGCGCACCTACCCCCAGTGGCAACAACGCCGCATCAACCGCGGGTCTTAGCCAGCCCACAAGCGTCTGGGGGAACAGGCCGAAAAATAGAGTCCCTGCCCCCAATGCGATAATCGGCCATAATTCATGCGGCTTGAGGTCCTCAAATGTTGCGGTGGCGGCTTTGGGCTTGCCAAAGACAATCGCGCCGATCAACCGGGTCGCGTAGATGACCGAGACGATCAGCGACACCAGCGCGATGGCCGCAAATGCCCAGTTGACCTGGAACATGCCGGTGATCACCAGCGCTTCGCCCAGAAAGTTCGCGGTGCCGGGCATGGCAAGCGCCGCAGCGAAGAAGACCGCAAACGATGTGGCAAAAGCCGGTGCTGTCTTTTGCAGCCCGCCAAGATCGCGCAAGTCACGCGTCCCGGTCCGTTGTTGCAAGGCCCCGATCAACAGGAACAGCGCCGAGGACGAGAAGGCATGCGCCACCATTTCAACCCCGGCGCCCGCCAGCGCGAAATGTACGCCCCCGCAAACCCCCATCAACACAATGCTCATGTGAGAGATCGAAGTGTAGGCGATCAGGCGCTTGGCGTCGAACTGCCCACAAGCGAGGATCGCGCCATAGAGCACCCCGAACGCGCCCAACGCCATGCCAAAGGGGGCCAGCACCATCAGCCCCTCGGGAAACAGCAATGGCGGGAAGCGGAACAGCCCGTAGGCCCCCGTCTTCAGAAGCAGACCCGCCAGCAGGATCGAACCCGCTGTCGGGGCCTGCGTATGCGCATCGGGCAGCCAGGCATGAAAAGGCGGCACCGGCAGCTTGACCATGAAGGCCAGCGCAAAGCCCAGCAGCGAGAGCACCTGAACCCATGTTGCATAGCCGGATTCGGCCAGTACAAAAGCGTCAAAAGTGATCTCGGGCGCGGTCGCGCCCATCCAGAACACCGCTGCCAGCAGACCAAGCCCCGCAACTGCGTTAAAGACCAGAAACTTCATCGCGGCGCTTTCCCGCTGCCCATGCCCCCAAAGGCCGATCATCAGGAAGGCCGGGATGATCATAAGTTCCCAGAAGAAGGCGAAAACCAGCAGATCAAAGGACAAGAACACACCATTGGCTGTGGCAATGGTCCAGCAGATGACTGCGTGATACATTGCCGAGCGGTGCGTCACATGCCACGAGACAAAGACGCATACGATCCCCAGACCCGCCGAGATTGCCAGCATCGCCGCCGAAAGCCCGTCCATCGCCAGCAAGACCTGAATGCCGAAAGACGGTGCCCAGTCTATCCGGGTGAAGGCCAGCCAGCGGCCGGAGTCTCCGTTCACCACGGCATAGAGCAGCACAACAAGCGTCATCGCCATAACTGCAACAGTTCCCCAACGCTCCATATCGCGCCCGAAACGGGGCGCAAAGAGTACCGCCAGGCCACCGAAAAAGGGCAGCAGTATCTGCAAGCTCAACCCCATGTCATCCCCCATCCCAAAATTACGAGAAC
>SKGU01000356.1 GCA_007117255.1 Natronohydrobacter sp.
CGCGAGAACGTGCTGGTACTGCAATTTGGTCAGGTGAAACAGGAAATCACCGAGCCGGGACTGGGCTTCAAGATCCCGTTCATTCAGGATGTGGTGCGTTACGATTCGCGAATTCTGGGTTTGCAGACGCAACCACTGGAAGTCACCCCGCTTGACGATCGTCGGCTTGTGGTCGACGCCTTCCTGCGCTGGCGCCTGGCAGATGTACGCCGCTTCCGTGAAGCTGTGGGCGTCGATGGTGTGCGCGCAGCACAAGGCAGAATGGACCGCATCATGAATGCTGCCATCCGCGAAGTGCTTGGCTCGGTGCCCTCTACCGCTGTGCTGTCGGAAGACCGGACGTCGCTGATGAACCGCATCCGCGATCTGGCGCGGCGCGAAGCGCAGACATTGGGCATTGAAGTGATCGACGTCCGCCTGACACGCACCGACTTGCCGCGCGAAAACCTTGAGGCAACCTTCGCCCGGATGCGCGCCGAGCGTGAACGCGAAGCTGCCGACGAGCGCGCGCGCGGGAACGAGGCAGCGCAGCGCGTGCGCGCACTGGCTGACCGGACTGTGATTGAGCTTGTTTCGGCCTCGCGCCGTGAAGCCGAGATCATTCGCGGTGAAGCAGACGCCGAGCGTAACCGTGTCTACGCCGAAGCGTTCAACCTCGACCCGGAGTTCTTCGCCTTCACCCGCTCGATGCAGAGCTATGAGCGCGCACTGCGTGGGGACAACACCTCGATGGTTTTGCGTCCGGATAGCGAATTCTTCAGCTTCCTGCGGAGTGACGGGCTCGGCGACGAAATTCTGGAAACTGCGCGTGACGCTGCTCAGCGTCTGGCCGATGACCCGGATTCGATCCAGCAGCGGGCGCCGGCGCCGGATCCGTCCGAGCCCGATGCCGTGCGCGAGTTGGAAGCCATTATCGGCAACTGAGGATTACGCGCTTGACGCTACAAACACTGATACTGGCCCTTGGGTTGGTTCTGATTTTCGAGGGGCTGGTCTTTGCACTGGCCCCTCGTCGTCTGGATGAATTGCTTCGTATGTTGGCAGACCTGCCTTTTGATGCACGCCGCATGATTGGCGTTCTGGCACTGGTGGCAGGGGTTGTGCTGATAACCCTCGCAAGAATGATGGGCACTGATTGATCTACGCGCGAGGATGACAGAATTTCACGTCTCGTTGAAAGCGTACTTCACAATTTGCGTTTGCGCCCAGTGTGCCTAAGTTGAAATGACAAGAGGCGTGCAGTTTTGGTTGGCACGCCCGTGAACAGGAGAGTTCTATGATGTCTCACGCGATCTGCATCCGGTGCGACCGCCCGGATATAGCAAAAATGATGCGGCTGATGGCCCTTGCGCTGGTCCTTGCTTTTGCCCAGGTCACGCTCGCACAGGCACAGGACAATCGCCCGGCCAGCTTCGCGGATCTTGCCGAGCGCGTCAGCCCGGCGGTGGTGAATATCACCACGACAACGACCATTGCCGCGCGCCTTGATGACGGCCCCCGCTTGCCCGAAGGCTCGCCGTTTGAAGATTTCTTCCGCGATTTCTTTGATGGCCCCCAAGGCCAGCAGCCCAACCGCCCGCGCCGCAACCAGGCCTTGGGGTCAGGGTTTGTGATATCGGAAGATGGCTATATCGTGACCAATAACCACGTTATCGACAGGGCAGACGAGATCCGGATAGAGTTTTTCTCTGGGCTGGAACTGGAAGCCGAACTGATCGGCACAGACCCTGCAACCGATATCGCGCTCTTGAAAGTTGACCATGACGGCCCGCTGCCCTTCGTGCCATGGGGCGACGCGGAAGCTGCGCGTGTGGGCGACTGGGTTCTGGCAGTCGGCAACCCGCTGGGTCAGGGCTTTTCAGTCAGCGCGGGTATCATCTCGGCACGAGGACGCGCGCTGCAAGGCAATTATGACGACTATATCCAGACCGACGCCGCAATTAACCGCGGCAATTCTGGCGGCCCGCTGTTTAACCTTGATGGCGAAGTGATCGGCGTCAATACGGCGATTCTTTCGCCTACTGGCGGCTCGATCGGTATTGGCTTTGCAATGTCATCAAACGTGGCCGTGAATGTGGTAGATCAGCTTCAGACCTATGGGTCTACGCGTCGGGGCTGGCTGGGTGTGCGCATTCAAGATGTCACCGAAGAAATGGCCGAAGCCATCGGTCTGGATACACCCGAAGGCGCAATGGTCACGGATGTAATGGACGGGCCATCACAAGATGCAGGCATTCAGGCAGGCGATGTGATCTTGCGCTTCGATGATGGTCAGGTGCGCGATACCCGCATGCTTGTGCGCCGTGTGGCAGATGCTGGTGTAGGTCGCGATGTCGATGTTGTCGTATTCCGGGGTGGTGAAGAGCTGACCTTGAGTGTGACGCTTGGCCAGCGTGAACTGGCCGAAGCGGCGGGGACAACCACCCCTCAGGAAATGCCTGCGCCGGAACCATCGGCCTTTTTGGAGATGGAGCTAGAGCCCTTGAACAATGCCTTGCGGGATGAATTGAATCTGCCTGCTGGGGCAACCGGACTTGTTGTGCGTGCGGTTACGCCCGACAGTGATGCCGCGCAGAAAGGCGTTCAGGTAGGTGATCTGATCACCGAGGCCAACCAGCAGCCCGTAACCACTGTCGCCGATCTGGAAGCGCGCGCCGAAGAGGCACGAGAGGCCGGGCGCCGATCGCTTCTGGTTCTGTTGCGCCGGGGTGGCGATCCGCGCTTCGTTGCGCTAGGTCTTTAGGCGAAATTGATCCGTCTGGAACCAAACGCGCGCCCATCAGGCGCGCGTTTTCTTTTACAGGCGGATGATCCAGTCAGTTACGGCTGACCTCGATTGGCACAAGCCCGAGGCGTTGCGCGGTATCGAGTGTCAAAATGGGACTGTTGAACCCATTGGATTTCTGGAAAGCCTGCACCGCTGCGCGAGTCTGAACATCCGCCTTGCCTGTCACCGGGCCGTCGTGATAGCCCCGCGCCATCAACGCACGTTGAAGAGTTTCAACAAAGGCACCTTTCATCTGTTCCGGGCACGGCACACGGAAGGCCACCTCTTCGATCATACCATTGCGTGACTGGCTTGCCGTCGCAGAATAACGCGCCCAGCATTCACGCGAAGACACGGCTGGAAGGGCAATGCTGGCATGGTCAACCCGCGCACGGTTCACATCGCCCTGATTGGCATATGCAACCGGGGCGTGTAACAGGATGGCAAGGGCAATCGCACTTGCCTTTCCGGATATGGTGACGAGTGGAACTGTCATAGCGTACCTGCGAGGTTACCATAGGTTTGTCTCATATTGAAACAGTACTTGCCGATTCGGGCAAGAAATGGACTCTCGCGTGACAACTCAGCGGTGAGTTGCGGCTCAAATACGGCTGGTCAATCGGCTCACACTGCCTTATTTCGTCAGACATACGCAATCTCGATGAGGGTTTCATGGCCAAGATCACCTATGTAGAGTTCAACGGTACCGAACATGTGGTCGATGTCGCAACCGGGCTCACTGTTATGGAGGGTGCACGCGACAATGGCATTCCAGGCATCGAAGCCGATTGCGGCGGCGCTTGTGCCTGTTCAACCTGCCACGTTTATGTTGCGCCAGATTGGGTCGGCAAACTACCTGCAAAAGACCCGATGGAAGACGATATGCTGGATTTCGCCTATCAGCCGGATCCTGAACGCTCTCGCCTGACTTGTCAGTTGAAAGTTACGGATGCGCTGGACGGGTTGGTGGTCCACATGCCTGAAAAGCAGATCTGACCAAGCGTATCGGTGTGAAGCGATCGCATCATGCCAACCGCGCCCCAAGCCCCGACTGTCACGGTCATACTGCCCTGCTACGATCTGCAAGACCATATTGCAGCAGCTATCAGATCGTTGCAGGCACAAAGTTTCACTGATTTCGAAACTCTCGTTATTGACGACGGATCGACCGACGGGACTGCGCAGGTTTCAAGAACCGCAATCGGAAATGATGCTCGCTTTCGTCTGATATGCACGCCGCATCAGGGCCTGTCTGCTGCGCGAAATACCGGGTTGGATGCCGCACAAGGCAGCCTGATTGCCTTTCTCGATGGTGACGACACCTACGAGCCGGATTTCTTGCATGCCCACGTCACGGAACTGATGCAAAGTGGAGCTTGCTGGACCGTCTCAGCCCTGCGCCTTGTCTGGCCTGACGGGCGCTGCCTGGATCATCCCGGACAACATGGCACGTTATCACGCCAAACAACTGTGGGCTGGATCGACCTGACTGATGCACGCGCTATTGCACAGCTTTTCCCATCCGTATGGAACAAACTTTATCGCCGCGACCTGATCGGTCAAACCCGTTTCGTCGAGAGCGCACTGTTTGAGGATCATCCGTTTTACTGGACCCTTGCCGCCAAAGCCAGGCGCATCCGCTATCTCCCGCAACCGCTGTACAGATACACACGCGGGCGCGCGGGTCAGATCACCGATATCACGAATGAGGCGATGTTTCAGCAACTGGAACGACTGCGCGAAGTAGCCTCGATAGCGCGCAACGCCCAGCTCCACCAGGTGCCTGACGGACTGTCACAGCTGGCCACGCGTGTGATCCATGAGCGCCTCTCCCTGCCTGCACCTGACCATCTGAAGGAGAAGTTCCTAAGCGAAGCGGCTCAACTGATGAAGCTTGAGGGTCTGCGCTGGGACCGCGCAGGCGCACTTGATATTGCACCACACACAGCCCCCCGGCTTGACCCTGAAATGCGCCTGAGCGTGCTGGTGGTGGTCCGGGATGGTCATGATCCCAGCTCGACGATCACGGCCCTGCAAGATCAGGATATGCCGGTTGAGAATGTATGCTGTGTGCCCGACACAGGCCAAGGCATGATCGCAACCTTGCTGGAGCACCAGCATAACTGCGCCGGACCATGGCTGGCCTGTCTGCGTGCAGGCGATCTGCCTATGACGGGTTGGGCGTCGACTTGCCTTGAGACCGGAAACACACAAATGGCCGATTGCGTGATTGCCCGCGCACAGCATAGCAACGGCGTGCAGGCACATGACAGCGGGTTTGCGTTGCCGACGACGCGCCTGGCCGCGCCTGACCCTGCGATGTTGGTCCTTCACAAGCGTGCACTGGCGCATTTGCCCGCAGCCCTTGGGACCCTGCCAGATCCGATCGCCGCTTCTGGCCTCGCGGCGCATCTGCACGAAAAGATTTCAGCAACCTCATCAACCTTGCTGCGCACAACGCAGCGCCCAGCTTTGTCACTTGTCAGATTGGCGAAAGCACTGGCCACCGCGCCTGACGATCTATGCCCCTTGACACAAAATGCGCGTGCCAGTGTTTTTGCCCATCTCGCACAGATGCAAATGGCGCAGGCTCCAACCCGGTTCAAACGCGTATCCATTGCCGTCACCGCAGGCTTTGCGCGACATCGCGCGAGCCTGCCAGCGCCTCTGGCAACGGCTCATATTGCCCCCTATCTGCACGCCTGCCTTGCTTGGCCAAGCCTTCAGAACAAAGACGGTCGGTCGCGAAAGTAACGCCTGCGGATTTTCTCGTTGTCAGTGCTGTTTTTCGCGAGAACTTCCAAACGCTCTTCGGCGCTCAGGCTGATCCGATCTCCCCGATAGCGAGCCAAAGGACCAAGACCGCGCAGTACAAGGCGATAGGCGGGATGCAGGCGACCATCGCGGCCCAGAACCGGTAGTATGCGGTTTAACTGCCGGCGCAGAGCGATCTCACCTGTACCCAGCGCAGCATTCACCCGTGGTGGATCATCCAAACCCGCCTTGTCGATCCCGGCAATGGCGCAGAAATCTACCAGCAGATCACCGCCATGCAATGCGTCCCTGCTGGTCAGCCGCACCAACAATCGCGGCCCGACGACGGCACGCCACTGTTTAACACTGGCCCAGTGGTTTTGACGCGCATAGCTGGCCAGATGGGTCTGGAAATCATGCGTCGCACCTCGTCGGATCGCCTCGGAATACCCCGACGCTACAAGCTCATCCTGTGCACGCAAATATACCAGATAGCGCACTTGCGTAAAGCGCGCAGAGAGAAAACGATCCAGCGCCTCGATCTGTGTGGGCTTTGTCAACCAAGCCTGAATATGCTCGCTTGAGCCAATGAAACAGTCTGCGCCGCTGTCTTTGAGAACGGTGGTCAGGAACCTGTCATAAGCATCCACATATTCAGACTGTTGTTCGGGCGTACCAAGCCCAAGGCGACGACGCTCCAGCTCCGGCCCTATCGCGGTGCTACATGCCTCCAGCGCTGTAACAGGAAACTCGAACTGGCTGCCAAAATCGGGGTTGAACGGGGCATAGACCATCCCCTGCCGTGCGAGTGCCGCGCGGTTCAGGCCAAGAAATGCCTGAATCGAAGAAGTGCCGGATTTTGGAATGCCGATATGGATCAGTGCTTTCATGCGCCCCCCTTGTAAATCGCAGCCAGCTCTGCGGCGTGGCTTTGCATGTCCTTGGGCACACGCGACTGCGCCCAGTATTCTCCGAGCGCCACTTCGCCACGCAAAAGCCGCGCAATCAAAGCCTGGAAGTCCTTGCTGTCACCCGCATGGAATGTCAGCGACCTTGTGCCGCCCAACTCCTGCGCCCCGCCGCGATCCGATGTCAGAATCGGGATATGGCGCGCATGCATTTCAAGGGCAACTTGAGGCAAGTTGTCTTCCCAAAGCGGCGGTACAATACCGCAATGAATATCGGCCAATAGTGTGTCCAGTGCGTTGCGCCGATACCCGTCATGCCATTCAAGCCCGGCAAAGCGGCTTTGGATCGCCGCAATTCGCGCCATCATCGACGCGTCTCCCCGCTGCGCGGCGATCGTCAGATGCAGGCAGGCAGCCTGACCCAATGGCAGCGCTTCCAGCGCGTCCAGCAGGAACCCAAAGCCCTTGTCGCGGCGCATATAGCCCAGATAAGCCAAGCGAAGAGGGCGTGCAGGTGAAACATCCCTCGGCAGATCACGCGGCACTGTCCTTGCCCAATGCACCGCGTGTTCGGTTCCGATATAACAGGTGACAACATTAGTGACGCCAAATCCTTGCGCTAACAGTCGCGTCCGGTCCGATACGGCCAGAACCGCGTCGCAGTGAGCGTTGATCAAGGCAACCATCTGGTGGCGACGCGTATGAAACAATGCGGCCAAATCAGTGGTTTTCCGCTTTGGCGCGGCGGGGTCCGACCTGTCGCGCCGGATGCGCCGGATCGCGCGCCAGCCAGCCCGCATAAGCGGCTTCCAGACCAGCTTATGCGCAATTCGCCCCGGTCCCATACCAAAACGCGCGAGCCACGTTTCGGCACGGTAAATCATCCGTAGCGCGCCGGGGTGCGGCGTCACCGGCAAGCAGGTAGTGCAGTTGTGCCCGCCCGCAAAATCTTGGCAATTCGCGGTCTCTTGCCACCAAAGATTCACTTGTGGGCAGAACGGATGATAATTGTGCAGGCTCATCACAAGCCGTGTCGCCTGATGGCGCCCCC